>JAEXXY010000171.1 GCA_023451855.1 Actinomycetes bacterium | reverse complement strand
GGTCGGTCGGGTCGCCGGCCTCGCGGTGCCCGTCGAGGACGGCCATGACGAGACCGAGCGCCTCGGGGGCGCTGAAGACGAGCGGCGGCAGGCGCAGCCCGCGCCCGACGCGGTAGCCGCCGTAGGGCCCGCGCTCGGACTCGATGGGGATGCCGGCCTCGCGCAGGATGCCGACGTAGCGCCGCGCCGCCCGCTCGGACACCTCGAGCTTGTCGGCGAGGCGATCGGCCGAGATGCCGGGGCTGCCCTGGATCAGCTCGAGGGCGAGCAGTGCCCGTGAGGTCGGGCTCGTCTCGTCGCGCACGTCGTCCTCCGATCCGGACGGGACCGTCCGGATCGAGCGTAGTGCTCGGCCCCGACGGTCCGGCGGATCGTTGGCCCAGCCGTTGGCCCGGTCCTTGGCCCGGTCGTTGGCCTTCGTTGCCCCAGCCAGCGGGCACAGCCGGCGCGGCTAGCCTGCCCGGATGAGCAGGAGCGTGCGCGTCCTCGACCGACCCGGCGACGACGACCTCCTCCAGGCGCTGCTCGAGACCGACCCCGGCTACGCCGAGCGGGTCACCGACGAGCTCAAGTCGACGACCCGGCTCTGGGAGCGCCCGCTCGACGGCTGAGGCCGCGCGGTCACGGCCCGCGGTCCTCGACGGCGAACGCCCGACGGACGCGTCAGCCGGGCGTAGTGTCGAGCGCACCGCACCCAGCCTTCCGAAGGAGTCCGCATGCCCCGTGACCTCGCCCCCGACGTCCTCGAGCGGTTCGCCAAGGCCTTCGACGCCGACCCGACGGCGCGGCTGCTGCAGAACGCCGTGACGAAGACGCAGGTCGACGACGTCGCCCTCGACCGCCGCGTGGTGACGAGCATCGACCACTCGGTGTCGCACCTGCTCGACGACTGGGGCGCGACGTCGCAGGAGAAGAGTGGGCGCTGCTGGCTCTTCGCCGGCACCAACCTGCTGCGCGCCGGCGCGGCGAAGAAGCTCGGCGTCAAGGACTTCGAGTTCTCCCAGAACCACCTGCTCTTCTTCGACAAGCTCGAGAAGGCCAACCACTGGCTCGAGTCGATCCTCGCCACCGCCGACCGCGACGTCGACGACCGCACCGTCGCGCACCTGCTCGCGACGCCGAGCGAGGACGGCGGACAGTGGAACATGTTCGTCGCCCTCGTGCTCAAGCACGGACTCGTGCCGAAGAGCGCGATGCCCGAGACGGCGTCGTCGAGCAACACCCGACAGCTGAACCGCGACCTCGCCACCGTGCTGCGCCAGGCCGCGCGGGACCTGCGCGCCCGCGTCGCCGCCGGGGCCGGCGCCGAGGAGCTGGCCGAGGCCAAGGAGGACGTGCTCGGCACCGTCCACCGCCTCCTCGCCATCCACCTCGGCACTCCGCCCGAGTCGTTCCTCTGGCAGTGGAAGGACTCCGACAAGGGCTTCCACCGCGAGGGCACCATGACCCCGCTCGAGTTCGCCGACGCGTACGTCACCGTGCCGCTCGCCGACTACGTCTGCCTCGTCAACGACCCGCGTCCGGCCAACCCGTACGGCCGCACGTACACCGTCGAGCACCTCGGCAACGTCGTCGGGGCCCCGCCGGTCACCTACCTCAACGTCGAGACCGACCTCATGAAGACGCTCGCCTCGCAGGCCATCGTCGGCGGGGAGCCGGTGTGGTTCGGCTGCGACACCGGCCAGATGAGCAACGCCGACCTCGGCCTGTGGGACGCCCGCCTCTACGACCGCGCCGCGGTCTACGGCACGACGCCCGACCTGGGCAAGGCCGACCGGCTCCTGCACCACGAGTCGCTCATGACCCACGCCATGCTCTTCACCGGCGTGGACCTCGTCGACGACGTGCCGCGGCGCTGGCGCGTCGAGAACAGCTGGGGCACCGAGAAGGGGGACAAGGGCTTCATGACGATGAACGACAACTGGTTCGGCGAGCACGTCTTCGAGATCGCCGTGCGCCGGGACGCGCTCCCCGAGGACCTGCGGTCCGCCCTCGACGCCGAGCCGGTCGTCCTGCCGTCGTGGGACCCGATGGGGGCGCTCGCCGGGTCGTGACGCGTCGGGCCGGAGCCCGTCGAACCACATGCGTCCCACAAGCCACACCGGACCCACGCGCCTCAATGAATCTCGTTGTCCCACTGGTGAACTCGTCACACGATCGCGGCGATCCGCGAACTTTGTCCGATCTTGCAGGACTCTTGCGGAAATTCTGAGCGGTTCCCCGGGTGCGACTTGCGGTTCGTCCGTAAAAGTAGTGGTCAACGGGGAGGGAACGACCGGGTGCCGACCGGGGTGGGATCGGCGCCAGGGGGGACATCGTTCCGGCCTCTGGGGGGGTGGGGGAATGTGAACGGGGTGGGTTCCGCAGGGGGATGCGGACCCACCCCGTACTCATGCGCGCCTCAGGTCCACCGCATCGGACGCTCAGTGCAGGTGGGCGTCGAGGAAGGCCGCCGTGCGCCGGATCGAGAGCGGCCACTGCGACGTAAACGTGTGCCGTTGGCCGGGGTAGACGTCGTAGGTCACGTCCTTGCCGGCCGCCCTGAGCGCGCGGACCGTCTCGGCCGACCAGGCGATGGGGCAGTCCTCGTCGGCGGTGCCGTGGTGGATGAGCAGCGGCTCGGTGATCCGCGAGAAGTACGTGCGCGGGCTCGTCGCCGCCCACCGCGCCGGCTGCGCCTCGGGCGTTCCGAGCCGGGCGATGACCTGCCTGGCCACTCTGGACCGGTCGGGGTCGCGGCGCACCCACCGGTCGAAGTTGTCCACGGTGTCCGAGCTCACCGGCGAGTAGGCGACCGCCGCCCGGAAGAGCCCCGGCCGCACGACGAGTGCCGAGTACACGACCCCACCGCCCATCGACCTGCCGATGAGCGCGATGCGGTCGGGGTCGACGACCCGGGTCTTCTTCAGGGCGAGGGCGGCGTTGATCGCATCGGCCGTGTAGCCGGCGCGCAGGTCGGCGTCGTTGGTGGGATCACGGTCGGACTCGGCGTGGTTGCGGTAGTCGATGTGCAGCGTCACGTAGCCCCGCCGGGCCAGGACGTCGCGCTCGCGGAGCATCGTGTCGCCGTTCGTGTACTCGGCAGGGTCGACGTAGCCGTGCGCGAGGACGACCGCGGGGAACGGGCCCTTGCCGCGAGGGATGTTGATGCGCCCGCTGATCGTCAGGCCGTTGCTCTCGTACGTCGCGTAGTACTGGCGGTACGCGTCGGTGCTGCCCCGCTCGCTGCCCAGGCGCAGGTTGCCGCCCTCGTACCGAGCGGCGATCTGCGCGGGGATCGACGCCGGGTCTGGCGGCGCGGCCGGGCGGGTGGTCGTCGGGACCGGGGCCCCCGGAGTGGTCGTGCCCCGCGGACCGGTCGGGGCGTCGGGGCCCGGCGACGCCGGCGCGCCCGACGTGCCGGTCGTGCCCGTCGATGGCGGCGCGGCCTCGCCCGACGGGGAGGCGCTGCAGGCCGCGAGGACGAGAGCGGCCGCGACGAGCCCGGACGTCACGGTCGTGGCGGGGGTGGCGCGTCGGGCTCTCATCCACCGAGTCTCACCCGACATCCAGCGGATTCCCAGCGTCGTGACCGACCCGAGACGTGTCACCACCCTCGGGGCATCGCAGGGGAGGCGCAGCAGTGCCTCGCGGGGGCGTCGCATAGCCTGCGAGCCGTGACCTCCCCGCGCACCACGCCCGGTCCGACCACCGACGCCGAGGTTCCCGCCTACGTCGAGGCGCTCGGGCTGCCCGGACTGGCCGACGTGCACGTCCACTTCCTGCCCGACGCGATGCAGCGCAAGGTGTGGGACTACTTCGACGCCGCCGAGGACCACTACGGCCGGCCCTGGCCGATCACCTACCGCGCCGACGTGCCGGAGCGACTCACGACGCTGCGGACGTTCGGCCTGCGTGCCGTGCCGGCCCTCAGCTATGCGCACCGGCCGGGCATGGCGCAGTGGCTCAACGAGTGGAGCGCCGCGTTCGCCGCTCGGGTGCCCGAGGTCGTGCACTGCGCGACGTTCTACCCCGAGCCGGGCGTCGGTGCCTACGTCCGGGAGGCCCTCGCGTCCGGGGCGCGCCTGTTCAAGCTGCACGTGCAGGTCGGCGGCTTCTCGCCCGACGACGACCGGCTGGCGCCGGCCTGGGCGGCCCTGGAGGAGGCGCGGGTGCCGGTCGTCGTGCACGCCGGGTCCGCGCCGATCCAGGGCCGGCACACGGGCCCCGACGCGGTGGCCGCGGTGCTCGCGCGCCACCCCGACCTCGTCCTCGTCGTCGCCCACCTCGGGATGCCCGAGTACGACGCGTTCGCCGACCTCGCCGAGGCCCATCCGCACGTCCACCTCGACACGACGATGTGCGCCACCGACTTCACCGAGTCGTTCGCGCCGATGCCGCCGGGCTACCGCGACCGGCTCGCGGTCCTCGGTGACAGGGTCGTGCTGGGCTCGGACTTCCCGAGCATCCCGTACGCGTACGCGCACCAGCTGGAGGCGCTCGCGCGGCTCGACCTCGGGGACGAGTGGATGCGAAAGGTGCTGTGGCTCAACGGAGCCCGGCTGCTGGGCCTCGACGCCGGCACCGGCGAGCGGCTGGCGTCCTGACGCGTCAGGACTGCAGGCCGTCCCAGGACCACCGGGGCAGCGCCAGTCCGTCCGGCACGTCGTCGGCGGAGTGGTGGTAGCGCGCCATGGTCGTGGTCGTGGCCCAGGCGAAGTAGTCGTGCAGGGCGGTGCGCAGCCGGGCGTCGGTGAGCCCGACGTCGTCGAGGGCGGTGTCGAAGCAGGCGACGGCCCGCCGGTCCATCTCCTCGTGCGGGCCGTTGCCGCTGTGCAGCCGCACGACGTACGACTCGTCGCCGTACCGGTCGGTGTAGGCGGGTGGGCCGCCGAGCGCCTCGGTCCAGTAGGCGGCGAGGCGCGGCGTGTGGTCGTCCTTGAAGCCGTGGCTGAAGGCGTGCGCCACGACCTCGTCGGCGAGGACGCGTTCGTGCCACGCGTGCGCGAGCCGCAGCATCCCCTCCTCGCCGCCGGCCGCCTCGTAGAGCGTCTCCATCGGCCCAGCATGGCAGCGGCGGCCGCCAGCGTGGCCGAGCATCAGGCGGCGCACCGGTCGGTCCGGCGGCGGTTGCCGTCAGGCGAGGCGCGCCGCCGACTCGAGCACCGTCCAGGCCTGCAGCTGCGGCGCGAGCTCGAGCGGGTCGGTGGCGGGCAGCGCGTCCGAGGCCGGACGCGTCGGGTCGGGAGAGAACACCGTGGCGCCCGCCGCGCCGCTTGGGCGGGTGTACCGCCCGAGGGGGCGGCTCGTGTGGCGGCTCGTGTGGCGGCTCGGGTCGCGTCCGTCCCAGAACGCCTCGGCGGTGTCGCGCACGAGGCGGGACGCGGCGGTCCGGGCCGCTGCGTCGAGCTGGTCGGTGTCGGCGGCGAGCGCGAGGTAGCGGGCCAGGATGCCGGTGAACAGGCCCCCGTCGCCCGCGCCGTGGGTTCGCAGGACGCGTCGCCCACCCGACGCGTCGGGCGCATCGGCTGCGTGGGGTGCGTCGGGCGCCGGGGTCGCCGTGGTGAGGTGGGTGTCGACGGCCTCGACGAGGGCGGCGGCGCGCTCGAGGCTCTCCGGGTCGCCGATCGTGACGAGCGCCCCGAGCACGGTGCCCTGGTTGTAGC
>JAEXXY010000157.1 GCA_023451855.1 Actinomycetes bacterium | reverse complement strand
CGTCGACGGAGCGCAGGAACGTGGGCAGCCGGGCAGGGTCGAGGCCGCCGAGGTGCTCGACCCGCGCGGCGACCCCGAGGTCGGCGGCGAGCCGGTCGAGGCGGGTGCGGTCGGGGCCGTCGCCGGCGACGCGCAGGGTCAGGCCCTCGTCGAGCGACAGCGCCTCGAGGAGCACGTGGACGCCCTTGGCCGGGTCGAGGCGGCCGGCGTAGCCGACGACGAGGTCACCGCCGCTGGTTCGGCCGTCGTGGGTCCGATCCCCTTGGGAGGGGCCGGGACTGAAGGTCGTGAGGTCGGTGCCGAGGTCGATGGTGCGGGCCCGGCCCGGGAAGCCCTTGCGCTCGACGATCCGCCCGGCCTCGTCGTTGCACACGTCGACGCCGGACGCGTGCCGCAGCGCCCACCTCTCGAGCCAGCGGAACGGCGGCGGGTAGCGCTTGTTGAGGTTCTGCGCGGAGTAGAGCACGTAGGGGGCGCGCTGGCGACGCAGCCGGCGCAGCAGCAGCACCTCGGCGGTCGCGAGCGCGAACGGCTCCTCGTGCACGTCGATGACATCGAGCGACCGGCCGAGCGCCCGCCACAGCGGACGCGGGTCGTAGACGAAGAGCGCCGGGTGGCGTCCGAACGTGGCGACACCGGTGACCGGCTCACCGTCGCGCGGCACGAGGGGCACGACGCGTCCGCCCTCGGACCACTCACGGGCACAGAGGAGCTCGACGTCGTGACCGAGCCGGCGCAGCGCGCGCTCGCGCTCGCGCCAGCCGTCGACAACGGCGCTGTGGGACACGCGCAGTGTCCGCATCGGCCCCCTCCTGACCGTTCCTCGCCGGACCCGTGGGTCCAGCCGGCCCCTCCCCCCGGGACCCCCGCGCCAGATGTCCCGGACTGGGCCCCGGCATTCGGATGATATGGGACGATGCTCGCACGTACCGTCGAGATCGGCCGGGGGGACCGTGACTTTTCGTGACTTCCTCACAGTGCTGGGGGCACGGTGGCGGATCGTCGTCCTCAGCCTGCTGACGGTGATCGCGGCCACAGCCGTCCAGACGCTGCTGACGCCTGCCGTCTACACGGCCAGCACCAAGATCTACCTGTCAGCGACCGAGCCGCCGAGCTCCACGGACGGCAAGTCGGGCACGTACGCCATCCAGGCCACCGACCTCGCCACCTACCTCGACGTCCTCACCTCGCCGTCGGTGAGCGAGCCGCTGACCCAGCGCCTCCAGCTGCCGCCGGGCACCCCGCTCGGCCTCTCCGGCGAGGTGTCGCAGACCTCGAACATGATGACGATCAGCTCGACCGGTGGCGACCCGCAGCTCGTGGCCCGCGTCGCCAACGAGGCCGGACCGGTCCTGGCCGAGGTGGCCAAGAAGTTCTCGCCGCTGCTGGCCTCCAACGGCCAGGCCGTCGAGTCCACGACGATCTCGCCGGCGTCGGTGCCGAGTGAGCCGATCTCCCCGAACGCGAGGCGCAACCTGCTCATCGGCGGGCTGCTCGGGCTCGCCCTCGGCATCGGCCTGGCCCTGCTGACCCACACGCTCGACACCAAGGTGCGCACCGAGGAGGACATCAGGGCGCTGTCGAAGCGTCCGATCCTCGGCGACATCCCGCTCGTCAAGGCCGCCAAGGACGCCACCGGCTTCCTCAGTCTCGAGTCCGACCCGCACGGGCGCCACGCCGAGGCCATCCGCCGGTTGCGCACCAACATCCTCTTCGTCGACGTCACCACCGGCGGCCACTCCTTCGTCGTGACCTCCTCGGTGCCGGGCGAGGGCAAGACGACGACGACCGTCAACCTCGCGCTCGCGATGGCCGACGCCGGCTCGCGGGTGCTGCTCATCGACGGCGACCTGCGCAACCCGTCGGTGGCCAGGGCGCTCGGTCTCGACGGCGGCTTCGGCCTCACGACCCTGCTGCTCGGGCACGCCGAGCCCGACGACGTCATCCAGCGGTGGCGCGACAGCTCGCTGTACGTGCTGCCGGCGGGCGCGGTGCCGCCGAACCCGAGCGAGCTGCTCGGTTCCGAGCCGATGGAGCAGCTCTTCGGCAAGCTCGCCCAGCAGTTCGACTTCATCCTCGTCGACAGCCCGCCCGTCGTGCCCGTCATCGACGCCGTGCTCATCAACAAGCTGACGCACGGCCTCATCATGGTCGTCGGCGCCGAGAAGACGAAGAAGAAGGACCTCGCCAGCGCGGTCCAGTCCCTCGAGACGGTCGACGTGCCGGTGGCCGGGTTCGCCCTCAACCTGGTGCCGTCAGGGTCCTCGACGGCCCACCGTTACGGCTACTACGGCTACAACCACGACGCCGACAGGCCCGCCAAGCCGGTCAAGCCGGTCAAGCCGTCCAGACCCGAGAAGGCCGCGGCCAAGGCGTCGGCCAAGGCCGCCGCCAAGGCGGATCGGCCTGAGCAGCAGCGGCAGCCCGCCCGACACAGCTGAGCGGCGCGACTGACCGGCGGCTGGGCCCCATGGATCAGCCGGCGGGGCGCAGCAGCCCGCGGTCGACGAGGTCGGCGACGAACGCGTCGACCTGGGCCTTTACGACGTCGGAGGACTGCTCCCACGCGGCGGCCACCCGGGTGTGCCAGCCTTCTGCGGGCGTGCTCGTGGCCGACGTCCAGATCGACGCGGCGACGCCCTCGAGCACGTGGATCGGACCGCCCGGCAGGCCCGCCACCCAGACCGTCAGCCCGTCAGCCGCGACGACGGCGCCGACGTCCTCGGCCGGCTCGTACGCCGGTCCTGGGCCGCTCACGACCCGGCTCCACGGCGGTGGCCCAGCTGCTCCCGGGCGCCGCGCACCGGCCGGGCGAAGAACTCGACCACGACCTCGCGACGGGTCAGCGGCGCGCCCCGGACGATGCTCAGGTGCTCGACGTTGACGAGGACCGAACGGGCGGCCACCGTCAGCTTGGCGCGGACCCCGCGGGCGGCGCGGATCCGGGCACGCCACTCCTCGACGCGGGTACCGCCGCGCGCCGCGACGCGCCAGAGGTCGTAGGCGGGGTCGGTGGCGTGGTCGTCGAGAGTGCCGGTGATGACCGCGAAGGCGAGGCTGGCGTCGAGCCGGTCGACCCACTCGAGGACGCCGGTGCGCTCGGCGTCGGTGGCACTCGTCCAGACGCAGTCGACGTCGCGAGCGGCCTTGGCGTCGTCGCCGGCTCGCGCGGCGTGCAGCAGCAGGAGGCACGCCTGGGCGGGCCGTGACGGCACGGCGCAGGGCCGGCCGCCGAGCGAGATCGTCTGCCGCTCGGCCCAGAGGGTCTCGAAGGCGGCCTCCGGGGTCGGTCCGGTGCCGGGGAAGAGGCGGTGCACGTCGAGCAGCCCGAAGTCCGCGTGCCGGAAGGTCGCGGAGTGCTCGAACGACGAGCCGTAGGCGAAGGTGTTGATGAGGTCCCAGCCGTGCTCGCGCAGTGCGGACAGGACGGCCGGCACGTCGCTCGGGTGCACGAGGACGTCTGCGTCGGAGTAGCTCCGGCCCGGCACGAGGCTCGGGTCGAGGGCGGCACCCTTGACGTGGACGGCGCGGGCACCGAGGCGGTCGACGACGTGCTGGGCGGCCGCGTGCGCGAAGGCGATCCGCACCTCGTGCGGGATGTCGACGGTCGATGCCGCAGCCATCGAGCCAACCCCCATACACTGCGAGCCAACCGGACGCTCGCACCCTAACAGCCCGTCCGAGGCCGCGGACCGGTGTCGCGCTGATCGGCCGGAGGGGCCGGTCGGGCCCGGGTTGCGGAGAGGGGGTCCCGTGTCGCGTCGCGCCCGAGTCGTCTGGCTGCTGTGCGGGGTCGTGGCGGCGCTCGCTTTCGTCCTCGTCGCGCTGCTCGTGCTGCGCACCTCCCCCGGCGATGCCGTCGACCGGTGGGTCTCCCGGGTCGTGCTGGACGGGCTTCCGGTGGCCCTGCGACGCGGCCTCGACGCGCTCGCCCGGCCGCTGCTGCTCGTGGCCCTCGCATCCGTCGACGCGGCGCTGGCAGTGCTCGCCGTCGTCCGACGTGGGTGGCGGCGGGTCGGCGCCGCAGCGCTCGTCGTGGCCTCGGTGGTCGTCACGAGGACGATCGACGTGCCCACGGTGCTGGGCCTGCCGGGCGATGGCTATCCGTCGGACCACGCGACGGTCGGGTTCGCGCTCGTCGTCGCGCTCGGGTTGCTGTGGCCGCGGCCTCTCGGACGCCTCGGGCTGGGCGTCGGGGCAGCCCTCGCGGTCGTCGTCGGCGTGGGCAACGTCAGCTGGTACACGCACCGTCCCGTCGACGTCCTCGGCAGCGCGCTGCTCGTGGCGTCGGTGACGGCGCTGTCGTTCGCGCTCGTCGGGGGCGACGCCCCGAACG
>JAEXXY010000146.1 GCA_023451855.1 Actinomycetes bacterium | reverse complement strand
CGTCGGTGCTCGCGGAGGAGCCGCGACGCGTCGAGGGTGCGGCGACCGCTCCCGCCACGGCGTCGGTGACGGCGCCGTCGTGGCCGTCACCCGGGTCGCTCGCGCCGGGCGTGGGGTAGCCGGTCGGCGACACGACCGCGGTGTCGCCGGTGCTCACGCTGCCGCGTCGGTCGAGCTCGATGGGCGTCAGGCCGCGACGCACGTGGCGGAGGGCGGCGACGAACTCCGTGGCGGAGTCGAAGCGGTGGTCGGGGTCGAGGGCCGTGGCCCGTGCGACGAGGTCGTCGAGCGCCTCCGGCACGGTCGGCACGAGCGTCGAGGGCGACGGGATCGAGCCGTGGACGTGCTGGTAGGCGATCTGGATCGGGGTGTCGCCGGTGACCGCCTTGCGGCCGGTGAGCATCTCGAACAGGAGCAGTCCGGCGGCGTAGACGTCGCTGCGGGCGTCGGCCTGCCCGCGCTCGACCTGCTCGGGCGAGAGGTAGGACACGGTGCCGAGCAGGACGCCGGTCTGGCTGGTCGCGGTCTGGTTGGTGATGGCCCGGGCCAGGCCGAAGTCGGCGACCTTGACCTCGCCGTCGTGGCGCACGATGACGTTCTCGGGCTTGACGTCGCGGTGGATCATCCCGGCCGTGTGGGCGGCGCGCAGCGCGAGCAGGATCGGCTCGAGGATCGCCAGGGCCTCGCGCGCCGTAAGCGGCGACTCCTCGTGGATGACGTCGCGCAGCGTCTTGCCCTCGACGAGCTCCATCGCGAGGAACACGTCACCGTCGTCCTCGCCCTGGTCGAAGACGGCGACGACGTTGGGGTGGCTCAGGCGTGCGGCAGAGCGGGCCTCGCTGCGGAACCGCTCGACGAAGACGTCGTCGACGGCCAGCCCCGGGCGCATGATCTTGACCGCGACCTCACGGTCGAGGCGTCCGTCGAGCGCCACGTAGACCGAGGCCATGCCTCCGTCTGCGAGGTGGGAGAGAATGCGGTACCGGCCGTCGATCACCCGACCGACGAGGGCGTCCGCCACGCTGGACGTCACGGCAGGAGTTTACGGGCTGTCCGGCCACATCCCGTGCAGGCGAGCCGCGGCCCCGCACACCCGTGGGGATGGGTGGCGGGGCCGCGGCCTTTACGGTGCTCCCGGGGGGTGGGAGCGTCACATGCGGTCGTAGACCGCAAGGACGTTCGCGACGTACTTCTTGGTGTCCTCGTAGAGGCCCTTGGTGCGCACCGAGTAGAGGCCCTGGTAGTAGCCGGCGATGGCCTGCTCCCGGGAGTCCGCCGTGGCCATGAGGGCGCGGATGATGAGGACGCCACCGGTGATGTTGTCCTGGGTGTCGTAGCGGTCGAGCGGGCGCCCGGCCAGCTGCGAGGCCCACGTCCCGGCGATCGGCATCAGCTGCATGACACCGACGGCGTCGGTGTAGGACACGGCGCGCTGGTACCACCCGGACTCGATCCAGCCGATCGCGAGGGCGAGCTTGGGGTCGACGCCGTTGCGGGTCGCCGTGGCCCGGATGAGCTCGGAGGTCTCGGTGCGGCTCGGGACGTCGCGGTTCGCCAGCTCGGCCTTGCTCGCGGCGACGGCCTGCTGCGTCTTCGTCGGCGTCGTGTAGCCGCTCGGCGGGCTCGGGGCCGGGGCGGGCGTCGTCGGGGCCGGGGCGCTCGTCACACCGGGCACGACGATGCGCTGGCCGATGTAGATGACGCCGGCGTCCTTGAGCTTGTTGGCGGCGAGAAGCTTGGTCAGCGACACCTTGTACGTCGCGGCGATGCCGGACATCGTGTCGCCGCGGACGACGACGTGGACGAGGCCGCCGGCGGGGACCGAGGGGGCCGGCGTGGTCGAGCCGGACGGCTTCGGTGCCGGCTTGGTCGCGGGCTTCGGTGCCGGCTTGGTGGCCGGCTTCGGCTTCGGCGTCGTGGCCGTGGCGGGCGAGCCGGGCACGAGGAGCTTCTGGCCGGGGCGGATGAAGCTGCCACCGGCGGCGAGGCGGTTCTTGTCCACGAGCGCTCGCACCGTCGTGCGGTGGGCGATGGCGAGGTGCCACAGCGTGTCGCCGGGGCGCACGGCGATCGTCTTCCACGGCGTCGTGCTCACGGGCACGACGACGGCGTGGGGCGGCTGCGCCAGCGCGGCGACGTCGGCGAAGGGCATGGGGTGGTCCTTTCCTGGGCCCGGTTGCAAGGACGTGTGGAGGGGCACTCGGGAAGGGGCTGGTGGTGCTCAGGGGTGCGGTCGTTCAGGGCAGCGGTGATGCGACTGTGAGTGGTGTGACGTGTGTGACGGTAGCGCATGAATGTCCATAATTGAGCGCTAAAGTATAAATACACGCGTGTAATTCAGGGGATCGGTCCAGGGCGCCCGGGCGCACCAGAGGACCCTCCGCGCGACGAACCCGTGTCAGCGCGCCGACCGGCGCCGGGCGTGTCGCGACACCGGTCGGGGGTGGCAGACTCTGACGACGTGAGCCAGAGCCCAAACCCCGTCCCCGCCGCCGACTCCGGAGACAGCAGCGACGCCCGCCGCCTCGAGCACCTCGAGCACCTCGTCGGGGAGTGGCTGACCGTCCCCGACGTCGCCGAGCGTCTCGGCGTGCCGCTCTCGCAGGTCCGGCGTCTCATCGCCGACCGCGAGGTCATCGCCGTCCGCGTCGGTGAGCGTCGCGTCGCGTCGGTCCCGGCCAAGTTCCTCGACGAGGCCGGCCCGCGCCCCGAGCTGCGGGGCACCTTCACCGTCCTCGCCGACGGCGGGATGGACGACGACGAGATCATCGAGTGGCTCTTCACCCCCGACCCGACGCTCCCCGTCGAGGGCGCGCCGATCGACGCCCTGCGCGCCGGGCACAAGACCGAGATCCGCCGGCGCGCCCAGGAGCTCGCCTTCTGAGGCCCTGACGCGTCTGTGCGCACTGAAGTGTCGGTGCGCCCTGACGCGTCGGTGCTCCGACGCGTCGCGAGCGGCGCAGGGGGGCGCCCGCCCGCTCAGGCGTGGCGTGCGGTCGAGACCTCGACGAGGCCCTCGAGGACGTCGAGCGCGGCGTCGTCGAGGACGCCGGTGGCCCGGGCCCGCGCGACGGCGCTCCGGGACGCGTCAGCGAGCTCGGTGATGAGCGCCTCGACCCGGTCGACCGCGCCGGTGCCCACGAGCACGGCCCGGATCCGCTCGACGCCGGCGAGGTCGAGGTCGTCGCGGCCGAGGAGGGTCTCGACGAGACGGCGGTCCGGGTCGGACGCGGCGTCGAGCGCGTGGGCGACCAGGACGGTGCGCTTGCCCTCGCGCAGGTCGTCGCCCGCGGGCTTGCCCGTGGCCTCGGGGTCGCCGAAGACACCGAGGAGGTCGTCGCGCAGCTGGAACGCCTCACCGAGCGCGAGGCCGTAGTCGGACAGCGCGCCGAGGGCCTCGTCGGGAGCACCCCCGACGAGCGCGCCGATGAGCAGCGGGTGCTCGATCGTGTACTTGGCGCTCTTGAAGCGGATCACCTTGCGCGCCGACGCGACCCGGGCCTCGAGGTCGAGGCCGTCCCAGCCGCGGGCCGACTCGAGCAGGTCGAGGAACTGGCCGCCCATGAGCTGGGTGCGCATGAGGTCGAAGAGGGCGCGGCCGCGGGCCAGCTCGGGCGCGGGCAGGCCGCACGAGGCGTAGAGCTCGTCGCACCACGTGAGGCAGAGGTCGCCGGCGAGGATCGCCGTGCCCTCGCCGAACCGGTCGGAGTCGCCGGACCAGCCGTGGTCGGTGTGCAGCGTGGCGACCGAGCGGTGCGCCGACGGCTTGCCGCGGCGGGTGTCGCTGCGGTCCATGACGTCGTCGTGGAGCAGGGCCGCGGCCTGGAAGAACTCCATGCTCGCGGCGAGCCGCACGAGGGCGTCGGAGTCGGCGCCGCCGGCCGCGCGGTAGCCCCAGTAGAGGAACCCGGCCCGCAGGCCCTTGCCGCCGGACAGCAGGCCCGAGACGGCCGACACGAGCGGCGCGGTCTCCTCGCCGATGGCCGCGAGCGCCGTCGTGGCCCCCGTGACCTGGCCGTCGATCGCCTGCTGCACCCGACGGCGCAGCACGTCGAGGTCGGTGGGGGTGTGCACGGGCTCCTCCATCGAGCGAGTCGAGCGAGTCGGGATTCGTGGTCAGCCTACGCGGGCGCGCGACCGTCCCGTGAACAGGCCGCACGCGGCGGACGGGCGGCGCCTAGGGTGAACGACATGGCGCACGGCACGGCATCCTCGATGGCGCGGGCGGAACGGTTCACCCGGTCCATCCCGGCGATGATCGAGGCCGACACCCCCACCTTCAGCTTCGAGTTCTTCCCGCCGAAGGACGACGCCGCCGAGGTGCAGCTGTGGGAGGCCGTCCGGCGCCTCGAGAAGATCTCGCCGAGCTTCGTGTCGATCACCTACGGCGCCGGCGGCGGCACCCGCGACCGCACGGTACGCCTGACCCAGCGGATCCTCGAGGAGACGACGCTGACGCCGATGGCGCACCTGACGTGCGTCGGGCACTCGGTGTCCGAGCTGCGCGGCATCGTCGGGGCGTACGCCTCGGCTGGGGTGCGCAACATCCTCGCGCTGCGCGGCGACCCGCAGGGTGGGCTCGGCCAGCCGTGGGTGGCCCATCCCGAGGGGCTCGACCACGCCGACGAGCTCGTCGGGCTCGTGCGCGGGCTCGGTGACTTCACCGTCGGCGTCGCGGCCTTCCCGGACGGCCACCCCGAGTCCGCCGACCTCGCCGACGACGTCGAGACCCTCATCCGCAAGGAGCGGGCCGGGGCCGAGTTCGCCATCACGCAGATGGTGTTCGACGTCGACAACTACCTGCGCCTGCGCGACGAGCTGGCCGGGCGCGGGTCGCGGCTGCCGGTCGTGCCGGCGATCATGCCGATCACCAACGCGCGGCAGGTCGTGCGCATGGCCGAGCTCGCGGGCCAGCCGATGCCGCGGGCGGTCACCGACCGCCTCGACCGACACGGCGAGGACGCTGCGGCGGTGCGGGCCGAGGGGATGGCGATCGCCACCGAGTCCGCCCAGCGTCTCCTCGACGAGGGCGCGCCCGGCATCCACTTCATCACGATGAACCGGTCCTCGGCGACGCTCGAGGTCTTCGGCCGGCTCTGAGGCCCCCCGAGGTCGGAGGCGTGTCGGCGGGTCAGCCGGGGCGCCCGCGCTCCGCGTCGTCCGTCGGGAGCGGGCGCGTCGGGTCGGCCCGGCGCCGCGGAGGCCGCAGACGCGGAGGCCGGACGCC
>JAEXXY010000105.1 GCA_023451855.1 Actinomycetes bacterium | reverse complement strand
GCGGCTGCCGCCGCCGCGCTGGGGGAGCGCGCCGCCGACGAGCGGCTCGCCGACATGGTCGACGACGCCGCGGCGAGCGCGAGCCGGGCGGGGGCGCGACGATGACGCCCTCGGCCGCCGACCCCTTCGCCGCCGCCCGCTTCGACTTCTCCGCGGCGGTGCCCGATGCCGCCGACCTCGGACGCGTCCACTTCCTCGCCATCGGCGGGGCCGGGATGTCCGGGGTGGCGCGCATCATGCTGGCCCGCGGCGTCGCCGTCACCGGCAGCGACGCCAAGGACGTCCCGGTTCTCAAGGCACTCGAGAGCGAGGGCGCCCACGTGTGGGTCGGGTTCCACCCCGCCCAGCAGGAGCGCGCCGACGCCGTCGTCATGAGCAGCTCGATCCGCGAGGACAACGTCGAGCTCGTCGCGGCCCGCGAGCGTGGCGTCCCCGTCCTGCACCGGGCGCAGGGGCTCGCCTCGCTCATGCACGGACGCCGCGCGGTCGCCGTGGCCGGCGCCAACGGCAAGACGACGACCACCTCGATGCTGACCGTCGCGCTGCAGGGCTGCGGCCTCGACCCCTCGTTCGCCGTGGGGGGAGAGCTGGCCAAGCACGGCACGAACGCCCACGACGGCGCCGACGACGTCTTCGTCGTCGAGGCCGACGAGAGCGACGGCTCGTTCGTCGTCTACCACCCCGAGGTCGCGGTCGTCACGAACGTCCAGCCCGACCACCTCGACTTCTACGGCACCTTCGAGATGGTCCAGGCCGCCTACGACGCCTTCGTCGCGACGATCCGTCCCGGCGGCCTGCTCGTGACCTGCCTCGACGACGCCGGCTCGGCCGCGCTCGCCGACCGGGCGCGGGCCGCCGGCACGCGCGTCGTCACGTACGGCTTCTCCGCCGGCGCCGACGTCGTCCTGCGCGATCACGAGCAGGACGGCCTCACGGCGTCGGTCCGGCTCGCCGACGCCGGCACCGAGCACACCATGACCCTCGCGGTGCCCGGCCGGCACAACGCCCTCAACGCTGCGGCGGCGTACGCCGCGGCAGTCCACGGCCTCGGCCAGGAGCCTGAGCGCGTCCTCGCCGGTCTCGCGTCCTTCACCGGTACGCGTCGCCGGTTCGAGCCCAAGGGCGAGGCCGGTGGCGTCGTCGTCGTCGACGACTACGCCCACAACGCCGGCAAGGTCGCGGCCGTCGTGGAGACCGCCGCACGGCTCGTGGCCGGCAGCGGGCGGCTCGTCGTCGTCTTCCAGCCGCACCTCTACAGCCGAACCCGTGACTTCGCGACCGAGCTCGGCGCCGGGCTGGCCCCCGCCGACGTCGTCGTCGTCATGGACGTCTACGCCGCGCGCGAGGACCCGGTCCCCGGGGTCACGGGGCAGCTCGTCGTCGACGCCGTCCGCGAGGCGCGGCCCGGGGTCGAGGTGCTCTACGTGCCCTCGTGGGGCGAGGTGGCCGGACGCGTCGCAGGGCTGGTCCGTCCGGGCGACCTCGTCCTCACGGTCGGCGCCGGCGACGTGACGATGATCGGCCCGGAGGTCCTGCTCGCCCTCGGTGACGAGGAGGCGTGATGCACGACGGGTCGCACGTTCGCCAGGTCGCCGGACGCGGCCTGTCGTCCTCGCGCGCCCGCTTCGAGCGTCGGGCCGCTGCGGCGCGCCGGCGGCCCCGGGTCCTCGCGGGCGTCGGGGTCGTCCTGCTCCTCGTCCTCGGCCTCGTCGCGTGGCTCGGCTGGTTCAGCGGAGTGCTGACGGCCACCCAGGTGCAGGTGCGCGGGGTGACCGGTGCTGCCGCGGCGGAGGTGCGCCGGGTGGCCGCGGTGCAGCTCGGCGTGCCGCTCATGCGGGTCGACACCGGGGCGGCGGAGCAGCGGCTCGTCGCGGGCAAGGCGTGGGACGACGTCACCGTGTCGCGGAGCCTGCCCCACACGATCGTCATCGAGGTGTCACCACGACGGGCGGTCCTCGCGGTCCGCACGCCGGAGGGCAGCGTCGACCTCGTCGACGCCGACGGCTTCGCCTTCCGCACCCTCTCCGCCGCGCCCGACGGTGTGCCGCTCGTGCGCTCGAGCAGCGACACCGTGACGAAGTCCGGCGTCGCGGCCGCCCTCCAGGCGCTCACCTCGCTGCCGGCGTCGGTGCGCGGCGACGTCTCCGGCGTCACCGTCTCGGCAGCCGACCAGGTGAGCTTCACCGTCTCGTCGAAGTCCAAGCGCAAGACCGTCGTGTGGGGCGGGGCCGGCGAGGGCGCCCGCAAGGCACAGCTCGTCGCGGTCCTGCTCGGCGAGCCCGGGGACACCATCGACGTCAGCGTCCCCGACTCGCCCGTGACGCGCTGAGACGCCGACCGGTCGGTCCGTCGACCCCGCCGCGCGCCCGCTCGCGGGGCGTGGGACAGTGTGCGCGACACTTGGTACCGGCGTCGTCGGACGGTGCTGATGGTGCGGGTGTGGCCGGTGTGCAGGTGCCTCGGGAAATGGGGCAACCGGCGCCACGACACGCCGCGAGCTAGGTTGATCGGCCACGGGCCACGGCATACCGTCGGGGCACTGGTTCCGTGACCAAACCGTAACCGTCAGGTCCACCTTTAAGGTTGGGCCACCGGCGCAACTCGAAGCCACCTCCAGCCGCACCCACCGGACGATCCCGCGAACTCCGCAGTACCGGCACCACCACTCAGGAAGGCCCACTCCCGTGGCAGCAGCACCGCAGAACTACCTGGCCGTCATCAAGGTCGTCGGCATCGGCGGCGGCGGCGTCAATGCCATCAACCGGATGATCGAGGTGGGCCTCAAGGGCGTCGAGTTCATCGCCATCAACACCGATGCGCAGGCGCTGCTCATGAGCGACGCCGACGTCAAGCTCGACGTCGGCCGCGAGCTGACCCGCGGCCTCGGCGCCGGCGCCGACCCGGAGGTCGGCAAGAAGGCCGCCGAGGACCACGCCGAGGAGATCGAGGAGGTCCTCAAGGGGGCCGACATGGTCTTCGTCACCGCCGGAGAGGGCGGCGGCACCGGCACCGGCGGCGCTCCCGTCGTGGCCCGCATCGCCCGCGGCCTCGGCGCCCTGACCATCGGCGTCGTCACGCGCCCGTTCACCTTCGAGGGCCGGCGCCGCGCCAATCAGGCCGAGTCCGGCATCGGCAGCCTCCGCGAGGAGGTCGACACCCTGATCGTCATCCCCAACGACCGGCTGCTGTCGATCAGCGACCGCAACGTCTCGATGATGGACGCCTTCCGCTCGGCCGACCAGGTCCTCCTGTCCGGTGTCCAGGGCATCACCGACCTCATCACGACGCCCGGCCTCATCAACCTCGACTTCGCCGACGTCAAGTCGGTCATGCAGGGTGCCGGCTCGGCCCTCATGGGCATCGGTTCGGCCCGCGGCGAGGACCGCGCGGTCCAGGCCGCCGAGCTGGCCATCAGCAGCCCGCTGCTCGAGGCGTCCATCGACGGCGCGCACGGCGTCCTGCTGTCCATCCAGGGTGGCAGCGACCTCGGCCTCTTCGAGATCAACGAGGCCGCCCGCCTCGTCCAGGAGGCCGCGCACCCCGAGGCCAACATCATCTTCGGTGCGGTCATCGACGACGCCCTCGGCGACGAGGTCCGCGTCACGGTCATCGCGGCCGGCTTCGACGGTGGCGGCCCGACGCGTCGCGACGACGACCGCGCCCTCGGCCAGGTCATGGGCCGGTCCGCCTCGTCCGCCGCGCCCGCCCACCAGGGCAACCACCAGGGGCAGCCGCAGCGTCCGGCCCAGCCGGCGCAGCAGCACAGCAACGGCGTCGCAGCCCAGCCCGCGGCCCAGCCGGTCCACCAGCAGCCGGTCCAGCAGCCGGTGCACCAGCAGCAGCCGGCCGTGCCGCAGCAGCTGCCCACGCAGCAGCCGGCGGTCCCGCAGCACCAGAGCCAGCAGCCGCCCGCGGCGCCGCGTCCCGCCCAGCAGCCCCCGCGTCAGGTGACGTTCGAGGACAGCGACGAGCTCGACGTGCCCGACTTCCTCAAGTAGTCCGAGCCGTAGCGGGCACGAGCAAGGTCCTACCGACGGGAGGCGCCGAGGCGGCGCCTCCCGTCGGCGTTCCCCGACCCGACGGATAGGTTGGGCTCGTGTTCTTCTGGCGATCCGGACCCCACGACCCGACGGCCGACCCGGCCCGCGCCGGACTCGACCTGGCGTTCACCGGCCGGTCGGCGAGCGAGGGCCGGGCGCCCTACGCCGGCCTCAACCTCGGTGGGCACGTGGGCGACGACCCCGCGGTCGTGGAGGCCAACCGGACGGCGCTGGCCCGCGAGGTCGGCGTCCCGCGCGAGCAGCTCCTGTTCATGAACCAGGTGCACGGGACCGACGTCGTCGAGGTGTCGGGACCATGGTCAGGAGAGCCGCCGGAGGCGGACGGGATCGTCACGCGCGCAGCAGGGCTCGCGCTCGCCGTCCTCGTGGCCGACTGCGTGCCACTGCTGCTCCATGACGCCGAGGCTGGGGTGGTCGGGGCGGTCCACGCGGGCCGTCCGGGCATGCTCGCGGGGATCGTGCCGAGGGCGGTCGCCGCGATGCGCGACCTCGGCGCCAGCCGGGTCCGCGCCACCGTGGGGCCGTCGGTCTGCGGTCGCTGCTACGAGGTGCCCGCCGACATGGCGCGGGCCGCGGCGGGTGTCACTCCGGCTGCAGCGGCCCGCTCGTGGCGGGGCACCCCGGCCGTCGACGTCGCCGGCGGAGTCGTCGAGCAGCTGGCCGACGCCGGTGTCGAGGTCGAGTGGGTCGCAGGGTGCACCCGCGAGGACGCCGACCTCTACTCCTACCGCCGCGACGGCACGACCGGCCGGTTCGCCGGCGTCGTCGTGCGCCGAGAGGTGTGCGCGTGAGCGCCCTGGGCCTCCGCGGCGTCGACCCCGACGCACGTCGCGAGCAGCTGCACGCCTCGCTCGCCGCGGTGCACGGACGCATCGAGCGGGCCTGCGACGACGCGGGTCGCGACCCGGCCGGGGTGACCCTCGTCGTCGTCACGAAGTTCTTCCCGGCCTCGGACGTGCTGCTCCTGCACGAGCTCGGCGTCCGCAGCTTCGGGGAGAACCGCGACCAGGAGGCGGCCGAGAAGTACGCCCGGGTGCGTGAGGCGCTCGACGAGCAGGCCGGGGGAGCCACCACCGAGGCCGACTCGCCGGTGCTCCACTTCATCGGCCGGCTCCAGGGCAACAAGGCGGCCCACGTCGCGCAGTACGCCGACGTCGTCGAGAGCCTCGACCGGGCCAAGCTCGTCGCCGGGCTCGCCAAGGGCGCTCTCCGAGTCGGGCGCCGGGACGGCGAGCTCGAGGTCCTGCTCCAGGTCAGCCTCGACGGCGACACGTCGCGTGGTGGAGCCCTGCCCGAGGACCTCGAGGCGATCGCCGCGGCCGTCGAGAGCCAGTCGGCACTCACGCTGCGCGGCCTCATGGCGGTGGCGCCGCTCGGGGCCGACCCCGACGTGTCGTTCGCGACCCTGCACGACCTCGCCCGTGACCTGCGCGAGCGACACCCCGGTGCGAGCTGGCTCTCGGCCGGTATGAGCGGCGACCTCGAGGCGGCGCTGCGCCACGGCGCGACACACCTGCGTGTCGGGACGGCAATCCTCGGTTCACGCCCGTCACTTCTGTAACGTCGGCAACGATTCAGCACGATCCGAACGTTGGGAGCCGGCCATGGCAGGGGCACTGCGCAAGACGATGGTGTACCTCGGACTGAGCGAGGAGGACCAGCGTCACGAGAGGTACGACGACTACGAGGCGTACGACGAGTCCGACCGCTACGACGACGAGCCGGAGCACACCGCGGCCGTGACGCAGCTGCCGACGCGCCGCCCCGTCGCGGCAGTCGTGCGTGAGCCCGAGGTCGGGGGCCTCAACCGCATCACAACGATCCACCCGCGCACCTACAACGAGGCCAAGAACATCGGCGAGTGGTTCCGCGACCAGGTGCCGGTCATCATGAACCTGTCCGACATGGACGATGCCGACGCCAAGCGTCTCGTCGACTTCGCGGCGGGTCTCGTGTTCGGCCTGCACGGCACGATCGAGCGGGTCACCTCCAAGGTGTTCCTCCTCTCGCCGGCGCACGTCGAGGTCGCGGCCGACGAGCCCGAGGCGCCGTCGCCGTCCACCCGCGGCTTCTTCAACCAGAGCTGACGCGGCGCCAGACCACCCCCGGACGCCACGCACAGCGACCCCACAGCACCCCGATTGCTCGGGATGCGGCCGCATCGGCGACACTGACCTCATGGACGCGTTCTGGACGATCTACGGAGTGGTCGTCTTCACCTTCTTCATCGCCCTCATCGGACGCTTCGTCCTGGACTGGGTTCAGATGCTCGCGCGGTCATGGCACCCCACGGGCATCGTGCTCGTCCTCGCCGAGGCGGTGTACACGGTGACCGACCCGCCGCTCAAGGCGCTGCGCAAGGTCATCCCGTCGCCGAACCTCGGCGGCGTCCGGCTCGACCTCAGCTTCCTCGTCCTCATGCTGCTCACGTCGCTGGCGCTCAACGTCCCCAGCTTCTTCTGACAGCGGGACGGCCCGCCGACGGGCCGAGCCCACCACCAGGACAGTCGAACCCGGCGCGCGAGCCGGGCGGCACATGACACACGACACGCGCCGCGCCGGGCACGGCTTTGGTTCGTGACCGGAACGTTAGATACCTTGGACCCGAACCACTACGTCTGCATCGAGGTGAGACATGGCGCTTACGCCGGAACAGGTGCTCAACAAGCACTTCCAGACCACGCAGTTCCGCCGGGGCTACGAGGAGCGGGACGTCGACGACTTCCTCGACGAGATCGTCGCCGAGATGCGCTCTCTCATCGAGCAGCGTGACGACTATCTCAAGCAGCTCAACGACTGCCGCGCGTCCAAGAACCAGTCGGCGGTGCGCGCCGACGGTGCCACGGCCGCCATGCCGGCCGTCGGCCGTCCCGGTGACGACGCGAAGCTCGGTGGGCTGACGGCCAAGATCCAGGACGCCGAGCGCGCGTTCAAGGCCGCCCAGGACCGCGCCGCCAAGGCCAAGGCCGAGGCCGACAACGCCGAGCGCACCGCCAAGGAGCGCATCGAGCGGGCTCGGGCCGAGGCCGAGCGGGCCGAGGCCGCAGCGAAGTCCGCGGTCGACTCCAAGGCCCTCAGCGACGCCCAGGCCAAGCTCAACGACCTGAACACCAAGGTCGCCGACGCCGAGTCGCGCCTGGCCAAGTCCCAGGAGAGCGCCCGCGAGGTCGAGGCTCGCCTCGCCAAGTCGCAGGAGAACGCCCGGGCTGCCGAGGAG
>JAEXXY010000009.1 GCA_023451855.1 Actinomycetes bacterium | reverse complement strand
GGTTCGTCGTCGTGTCGGCCATCGGCCTGGTCGTCGCGCTCGACGGCGCCCTCGCGCCCCGCGGACGCCGGCGGGTCCGCCCCGGCGCCGACACCCCGGTGCAGCCTGCAGCCCTCGCGCCCGGCGTCGATTCGGTCCCCGGCGCTCCGGCTGCTACCCTTGAGCACTGACCAGTCGTCCACGCGTCGTGCCCCCGGGCCGGAGCGCGGGCGACGTGCAAGAGAAGCTCGCTTCCACCCGCGTCGACCGTAGGTCGCCGGGTCCCAGGTCTGCTCGACGGAGCACCATCACGCTGCTGTGTGGTGGGCACCGGCGAGCCGCGTGCGGCGTCGGCGACGACACCGACCGCGTGAACCCAGGGCTCCTCGTGCACTCACGAGGAGCCTTTTTCTCGTTCGGGGTCAGGAGCCTGCAGAGCAGTTCCTGCAGGTCACACCAGTCATCGAACTTAGGAGCACCACATCAGCGAGCCTCGCATCAACGAGCGCATCCGGGTCCCGGAAGTGCGCTTGGTTGGCCCCAACGGTGAGCAGGTCGGCATCGTGCGCGTCGAGGACGCGCTGCGTCTGGCCGAGGAGGCGAACCTCGACCTCGTCGAGGTGGCCCCCATGGCCAAGCCGCCGGTCGCCAAGCTCATGGACTTCGGCAAGTTCAAGTACGAAGCCGCCATGAAGGCACGGGAAGCCCGCAAGAACCAGGTCAACACGGTCATCAAGGAGATCAAGCTCCGCCCGAAGATCGACCCGCACGACTACGGCACGAAGAAGGGCCACGTCGAGCGGTTCCTCAAGGCCGGTGACAAGGTCAAGGTGACGATCATGTTCCGCGGTCGCGAGCAGAGCCGTCCCGAGCTCGGCCGCCGCCTGCTCGAGCGTCTCGCCGACGACATCGCCGAGCTCGGCTACGTCGAGTCGGCGCCGAAGCAGGACGGTCGCAACATGATCATGGTGATCGGACCGACGAAGAAGAAGGCCGAGGCCCGCGCCGAGCAGCGCCGCGCCCGCACCACCCCGGAGGCCCCCGAGGGTGAGGTCGCCCCGCAGGCCGAGCAGGCCGACGAGCAGGCGACCGAGCAGACGGCCGAGCAGACCCCCGCAGAGACCACCGAGACCGCCGCCGCCGAGTGACCGGCGGTCCGGACTCCCCGGCGGGCTCCCCGAGCCCGCCGGACCACGGACGACGTACGCCTCACGTACGCACGCAACACGAAGGAGATCGGCCACCATGCCGAAGATGAAGACGCACAGCGGTGCGAAGAAGCGTTTCCGCCTGACGGGCACCGGCAAGGTCATGCGCGAGCAGGCCGGCGGCCGTCACCTGCTCGAGCACAAGTCGAGCAAGAAGATGCGTTCCATCGCGAACGACGTCGAGGTCGCCAAGCCGGACGCCAAGAAGGTCAAGAAGCTCCTCGGCAAGTGAGTCGAGACCCCCACAGCATCCGCTGAGCAGCCGGGTCGTCTCGGTCACGCCAGCAACACCGAGTGTGTTCCAGTAAAGAAGGAGTATTCACGTGGCACGCGTGAAGCGGGCGGTCAACGCCCAGAAGAAGCGTCGCGTCGTTCTCGAGCGCGCGAGCGGTTACCGCGGTCAGCGGTCGCGTCTCTACCGCAAGGCCAAGGAGCAGGTCACCCACTCGCTGGGCTACGCCTACCGTGACCGTCGCGCCAAGAAGGGCGACTTCCGTCGCCTCTGGATCCAGCGCATCAACGCCGCGGCCCGCGCCAACGGCATGACCTACAACCGGTTCATGCAGGGCCTCAAGGCCGCCGGTGTCGAGGTCGACCGCAAGATCCTCGCCGACCTCGCCGTCAACGACGCGCCGGCCTTCGCCACCCTCGTCGAGCTCTCGCGGGCCAACGTCCCCGCCGCGGCCGACAAGGCCGGCGACGCCGCCTGAGCGTCTCCCACAGCGCACCTGAGCGCCGGGACACCCCGTGCTGACCAACACCCGATCCGATCGGGTCAAGGCGGTCCGGGCGCTGTCCCGGCGCTCCGTGCGTGAACGCACCGGCCAGTTCCTGGCCGAGGGTCCGCAGGCGGTCCGTGAGGCCGTCGCGCACCGCCCCGACGCCGTCCGCGACGTCTACGTGACGCCCGAGGCGGCGCAGCGGCACGGGGACGTCGTCGCGGCCGCCCGTGCTGCCGACCTGTGGGTCCACGAGGTGAGCCCCGAGGTGCTCGCCGCCATGTGCGACACCGAGTCGCCGCAGGGCCTGGCCGCGGTTTGCGAGGCCGTCGACGTCTCACTGGACGAGGCGCTCGACCGGGTCCCCGAGGGCGGGTTCGTCTGCGTCCTGACGAACGTGCGCGACCCCGGCAACGCCGGCACCGTCATCCGGGGTGCCGACGCCGCGGGTGCCGACGCCGTCGTCGTCAGCGACGCCAGCGTCGACGTCTACAACGCCAAGGTCGTCCGCTCGACCGTCGGCTCGCTCTGGCACCTGCCGGTCGCCGTCGGCGTCCCCGTGCCGGAGATCCTCGAGGCGCTGCGCTCGCGCGGCGTGGCCCTGCTCGCTGCCGACGGAGCCGGCACGACGCTGCTCCATGACGTCGACCTGCACCGCACCCACGCGTGGGTCATGGGCAACGAGGCCTGGGGTCTGCCGGCCGAGATCCGCGACGCCTGCGACGACGTCGTCCGGGTGCCGATCTACGGCGCCGCCGAGTCGCTCAACCTCGCCATGGCGGCCACCGTGTGCCTCTACGCGTCCGCCGAGGCCCGCCGCACCGGGCGCTGAGCCGTCGTCTCAGAACGGGCCTGGTGGGGCA
>JAEXXY010000528.1 GCA_023451855.1 Actinomycetes bacterium | reverse complement strand
AGCCAGGCCGGTGCAACGAGCACGTCCGGCCCGGCTTCGTCGTCTCACCATGTGGGCGATAGCCTGCAAGAGATCACTGCCGATTGGCTCCCCTGGAGGTTCGAGATGTCCCAGCTGTCCTTCGAGGTCACGCGCCGCGACGACGTGACGTCGTCCGAACGCGTCGCCGAGATCCTCCAGAACCCCGGCTTCGGCAAGGTCTTCACCGACCACATGGCCGTCATCGACTGGAGCGCCGAGGACGGCTGGGGCAACGCCCGCATCCAGCCCTACGGCCCCTTCCAGCTCGACCCCGCCGCCGCCGTCCTGCACTACGCGCAGGAGATCTTCGAGGGGATGAAGGCCTACCGCCACGCCGACGGTTCGATCTGGACGTTCCGCCCCGAGGCCAACGCGGCCCGGTTCGCCCGCTCGGCCCGCCGCCTCGCACTGCCGGTGCTGCCCGAGACCGACTTCATCGAGTCGCTGCGCCAGCTCGTCGCGGTCGACCAGGAGTGGGTGCCCGCCGGCGACGCGGGCGAGAAGAGCCTCTACCTGCGCCCCTTCATGTTCGCCTCCGAGGCCTTCCTCGGCGTCCGCCCGGCCCAGCGGGTGACCTACTCGGTCATCGCCTCGCCCGCCGGTTCGTACTTCTCCGGTGGTCTCAAGCCGGTGACGCTGTGGATCTCCACCGACTACGCGCGCGCCGGGGAGGGTGGCACCGGCGCCGCGAAGTGCGGCGGCAACTACGCCAGCTCGCTCGCCGGCCAGCTCGAGGGCATCGAGCACGGCTGCGACCAGGCGGTGTTCCTCGACTCCTCGACGCACACCTACATCGAGGAGCTCGGCGGGATGAACCTGTTCCTCGTCACCAAGGACGGGCGCATCATCACCCCCGAGCTCACCGGCACGATCCTCGAGGGCGTCACCCGCAGCTCGATCCTCGAGATCGCCAAGGAGCTCGACCTGTCGCCCGAGGAGCGCCGCATCCCGATCGAGGAGTGGAAGGAGGGCGCCGCGAGCGGCGAGATCGTCGAGATCTTCGCGTGCGGCACGGCCGCCGTCATCACCCCTGTCGGCGAGCTCCGCTGGGACGGCGGGTCGGTCGACCACCGACACGAGGGTCACGAGGATCGCTACGCCGAGGCCATTCGCAGCAAGCTCCTCGACATCCAGTACGGCCGCGCCGAGGACACGCACGGCTGGCTGACGCGTCTCGTCTGACGAGGCTGCGCCCGTGGGCTCCGTGACGGGCCGGCGCCTGCCGGGGCCGGACCTCGCGGACGCCCGGCCGCCGCGTCTCGTCGCATCCGACCTCGACGGCACGTTGCTGCGCACCGACGGCTCCCTGTCGGGGCGCACGGCCGCCGCCTGGGCGGCTGCCACGGAGGCCGGCATCGAGACCGTCCTCGTCACGGCGAGACCGCCGCGCTGGCTGCACGACCTCGAGCACGTCGTCGGGCCCCGAGGCACCGCGATCTGCGGCAACGGCGCGTTCGTCTACGAGGTCGCGACGCGCCGGGTGCTCGAGACGCACTGCTTCGAGGGCGACGTCGTCGACGACGTCGTGGCCGACCTGCGTCGCGCCGTGCCCTCGGTGTCGTTCGCGGCCGAGCGGGCCAGCGGCCCGTTCGTCGCCGACGACTACCCGGACCCGCACCGCGACCGCGGCGCCGACCGGGCGGTGCACGGGTCCTGGCGCGAGGTCGCGGCCGAGCCGGTCGGCAAGCTGCTCGCGCTCGCCCCTGACCTGCCGGTCGAGGAGTTCCTCGCCCTCGTGGAGAAGGTCGTCGGCGAACGGGGACATCTGCACTTCTCCGGGGCCCACGGCCTCGCCGAGATCAACGCACCGGGGGTCACCAAGGCGGCCGGGCTCGAGCGCTGGGCCGGCCGTCTCGGCATCGACGCCGCCGACGTGTGGGCCTTCGGCGACATGCCCAACGACCTGCCCATGCTCGAGTGGGCCGGCGTCGGCTGGGCCGTGGCCAACGGGCACGAGCAAGTGCGGCGCGCCGCCGACCGGCAGTGCCCCGCCAACGACGAGGACGGCGTCGCGCAGGTCCTCGAGGCCGTCCTCGCGTTAAAGGTTTGATCCGGAACCATTGACGGCTCGTGCCGTGCGGGTATTTGATGCCACGCATCACATGGCGCGGCGGGCAAAGGTTCGCCGCCTGATGTTTGCGAGGTAGTGCATGAGCGTTCCTCCGTCCCCTCCCGCCGACCCGCCGCTCGACCCGCCGCTCGACCGGCCGGCTGGTCCGACCACCGCCTTGCCGCCCCAGTCGGCCCCGTCTGTCGACGAGCACGACGACGAGGGCATGCTGGCCTCGCTCGGCTACAAGCAGGAGCTGCACCGCGGCATGTCGGGGTTCTCGAACTTCGCCGTGTCGTTCTCGATCATCTCGATCCTCGCCGGCTGCATCACGACCTACTACCTCGCCATGGATGCGGGCGGTCCGCTCGCCATCAACACCGGCTGGCTGATCTGCGGGGCCTTCGTGCTCTGCGTCGCGCTCGCGATGGCCGAGATCTGCTCGGTCTACCCGACCGCGGGGGGCCTCTACTGGTGGGCCGGGCGCCTCGCCCGACGCAACAAGCGCGAGTGGGCCTGGTTCGTCGGCTGGTTCAACTTCCTCGGCGAGGTCGCCGTCACCGCGTCGATCGACTACGGGGCCGCGCTGACGTGGTCGGCCGTGTGGACCCTCGCGACCGGCGACGCGCTCGAGCTGCCGCAGGTCTTCGTCATCTTCGCCGTCATCCTGCTGCTGCACGCCCTGCTCAACACCTTCGGTGTCAACCTCGTCAAGCTGCTGTCCTCGGTCAGCGCCTGGTGGCACGTCGTCGGCGTGGCCGTCATCGTCGTCGCCCTGTGGGTCGCGCCGATCAAGCACCAGTCGCTGGGTTGGACGTTCACGCACTACGTCAACAACACCGGCTTCGAGGGCTCGGGCGGACTCTTCGGCCTGCCGATCTACGCCTTCCTCGTCGGTCTGCTCATGGCTCAGTACACGCTGACCGGCTACGACGCGTCGGCGCACGTCGCCGAGGAGACCCGCAACGCCTCGGTGGAGGCGCCCAAGGGCATCGTCCGCAGCGTCTGGGTGTCGATCATCGCCGGCTCGGTGCTCCTCGTGTCGGTGACCGCGGCGATCCAGGACTACGACACCGCGCGCAAGGCGGCCGCCGCCAACGGACTGCCACCCGCGCAGATCTTCCTCGACGCCCTCGGCGAGCGAGGCGGCCTGGCGCTCGTGGTCATCTGCGGCGTCGCGCAGTTCTTCTGCGGGATGGCCTCGGTCACGGCCAACTCGCGCATGTCCTACGCCTTCTCGCGCGACAACGCGCTGCCCGGCTCGCGGCTGTGGGCGAGGATCAACCCCCGGACCGGCACCCCGACCAACTCGATCTGGCTCTGCGCCGGGCTGTCGTTCGTCCTGACGATCCCGGCGCTGTGGAACCAGGTGGCGTTCTTCGCGGTGACCTCCGTCGCCGTCATCGGCCTCTACATCGCCTACGCGACGCCGATCCTCCTGCGACGGCTGGACCCCGAGTTCCGGCAGGGCCGGTGGAATCTCGGCCGGTGGAGCGCACCGATCGGCTGGATCGCCGTGGTCTGGGTCGGCTTCATCGTCGTGCTCTTCCTGCTGCCGCAGTACGCCCCGGGGACGTTCGGCGACCCCACCTTCAACTTCGCGCCGATCACGGTGCTCGCCGTCGGGCTCTTCGCACTGGGGTCGTGGGTCGTCGCCGGCGGACGCCACTTCATGCGGGACGTCCCGGCGGGCCACGACACCAAGCCCGCCGACGAGCTGCTGCTCGACTGAACGGACCGGCATGAGCGAGCAC
>JAEXXY010000130.1 GCA_023451855.1 Actinomycetes bacterium | reverse complement strand
ACTCCGGGTCGTCGTCGGTGGCGCTCCCTCCGCCGACGGCGGCCCGGGCCACGTCGCTCGGGCACGCCGCCGCGTCGCGGGCGCGGGCGTCGCGGCGCGCCCGGCAGGGACCGGGGACAGTCCCCGCTCCGACGGCCGCCTCAGCGGTCCTTGCGGACCTCCTCGTCGGAGATGTCGGCCACGGTCGCGTCGAACACGCGGATGACGTCGTCGCCCGCGACCGTCAGGCCGACGCCGTGCTCGCCGCCGCCGATCGAGATGCGCCGCCCGACGAGGTGGCTGTCGGCGATGACGGGCAGGGCCGTGGCCGACCCGAAGGGGGTGATGGTGCCGCGCTCGTAGCCGGTGACGGCCTTCGCGGCGTCGGCGTCGGGCATCGAGATGCGGTTGGTGCCGAGCAGGGCGCGCACCTTGGCCCACGAGAACGTGCGGTCACCGGGCACGAGGACGAAGACGTGGTCGTCCTCGGCCCGGCGCACGACGAGCGTCTTGATGAGGTCGCGCGGCTCGATGCCCCGGGCGGCCGCCGCCTCCTCGAGGCTGCGCACCCGGCCGTGCCGCGTGGCCGTGAACTCGATGCCCGCCGCGCGCGCGGCGTCGACCGCTGGCGTGCGGATCTCCCCGGACTCACTACGCTCGGCGGTGTCATCACGGTCAGGGGTGTCTGGGGCGTCGGGAGACATGTTCGACAGCCTAGTTTTCGAGGGTCGGTGCACGGCACCGGCGACGCATGACCGACGCAGGAATGACGAGGTGACGAGGTGACGACGAGCTTCGACCGGATGTGGGCCGACCTCCAGCCGGTGGGCCGCCACGAGGGGACCGGTGGGTACCGGCGCTACGCGTGGACCCGCACCGACGACGACCTCCGCGAGTGGTTCGCCGCCGAGTGCCGGGCCCGGGGGCTCGCGGTCGTCGAGGACCGCGCCGGCAACCAGTGGGCCTGGTGGGGCGACCCCGACACCACCCCGGGCGTCGTCATCGGCTCGCACCTCGACTCGGTGCCCGACGGCGGCGCCTTCGACGGTCCGCTCGGGGTCGTCAGCGCCCTGGCGGTCGTCGACGACCTGCGGGCGGCCGGGGTCGAGAAGCCCGACGTGCCCCTCGGCGTCGTCAACTTCGTCGACGAGGAGGGTGCCCGCTTCGGCGTCGCCTGCGCCGGTTCGCGCCTCATCACCGGCGAGCTCGACGCCGACCGGGCCCGCGGGCTCGCCGACGGCGACGGCGTCACGATGGCCGAGGCCTGGCAGAAGGCCGGCCGCGACCCCGCCGCGATGGGGCCCGACCCCGAGGCGTTGCGCCGCGTCGGCCGGTTCGTCGAGCTGCACATCGAGCAGGGCAAGGCGCTCGCGCTCGCCCCCGACGGCACCGACGACCTCTCCGACGACACGCGCGCCGTGGCCATCGGCACCGACATCTGGCCGCACGGCCGTTGGCGCATCGACCTGCCCGGCGAGGCCAACCATGCCGGCACGACCCGCCTCGAGGACCGCCGCGACGCGATGATCGCCCTCGCCGACGTCGTCCACGCCGCCCGGTCGTACGCGACGGCGCTCGGCTGCGTCGCCACGGTCGGCAAGCTCGTCGTGGAGCCCGGCGGCGTCAACGCCGTGCCGAGCCACGTCACGGCCTGGCTCGACGCCCGAGGCCGGTCCGAGCACGCCGTGCGCGCCGTCGTCGAGGCCGTCGCCGCCGACGCCATGCGCACCGGGGGTGAGACGACCATCGAGTCGTGGACGCCGCCGACGACCTTCGACACCGGCCTCGTCGACGACCTGCGGGCCGTCCTGCCCGACGCACCGCTCCTCGGCACCGGTGCGGGCCACGACGCGGGCATTCTCGCCACCCACGGCGTCCCGTCGGCCATGCTGTTCGTGCGCAACCCCACCGGGGTGTCGCACTCGCCGAAGGAGTCGGCCTACCTCGACGACTGCCACCACGGCGTCAGCGCCCTCACCGCTGTGGTCTCTGCCCTCACCACCCGGAAGGACACCCCTCGATGACTTCGTTCTGGTGCGAGAGCGCTTGGCTGACGGGCGGTTTCGCCCACCGCGTCCGTTTGGTCACTGCCGACGGCTACTTCAAGGAGGTGCTCGTCGACGCCGACCCGGAGCCGGGCGACGTCCGCCTCCCGGGGGTGACGCTGCCGGGGATGGCCAACACGCACAGCCACGCCTTCCACCGGGCCCTGCGCGGGCGCGTCAACGGGGGCGGCGGCAACTTCTGGAGCTGGCGCGAGCAGATGTACGCCGCCGCCGAGAAGCTCAACCCCGACACGTACTTCACGCTCGCGCGGGCCGTCTTCGCCGAGATGGTGCAGGCCGGGTTCACCGTCGTCGGCGAGTTCCACTACGTGCACCACCGGCCGGGCGGCCACGCCTACCGCGACCCCAACGCCATGGGCCTGGCCGTTCGCCAGGCCGCCGAGGAGGCCGGCATCCGCCTCACCCTCCTCGACACGTGCTACCTCGAGGGTGGCCTCAACGGGGGCGGGCACGTCGAGCTGCACCCCGGGCAGCTGCGGTTCAGCGACGGCACCGTCGAGGCGTGGGCCGAGCGGATGGCCTCGCGCCCCGGCCCGACCGACCGGGTGCGGCTCGGTGCCGCGATCCACTCCGTGCGCGCCGTGCGCCGCGAGGACCTGCCCAAGGTCGTCGAGGCCGCCGGGGACCTGCCGCTGCACGTGCACCTGTCCGAGCAGCCGGGGGAGAACCTCGCCTGCCAGATGTACTACGGCTGCACGCCCACCGAGCTGCTCGACGGCGCCGGAGCACTCGGCCCAGACCTCACGAGCATCCACGCGACGCACCTGACCGAGCACGACGTCGAGCTGCTCGGCGGCACCGGCACGGGCGCCTGCATCTGCCCGACGACCGAGCGCGACCTCGCCGACGGCCTCGGGCTGTCGCGGGCCCTGCACGACGCCGGCAGCCCGATCTCGCTCGGCTCGGACCAGAACGTCATCATCGACCCCTTCGTCGAGCTGCGCGGCATCGAGATGCACGAACGGCTCCTGACCAACGAGCGCGACCGGTTCTCGGCCAACGACCTGCTCCTCGCCGCCTCGTTCAACGGCTACCGCGCCCTCGGCTGGTCCGACGGCGGCCACCTGAGCAAGGGCGCCCTCGCCGACTTCGTCACGGTGCGCACCGACACCGTCAACACGGCGGGGTCCAACCACGACCAGATCATCTACTCGTGCACGGCCTCCGACGTGTCGACGGTCGTCGTCGGCGGCGAGGTCGTCGTCAGCGACGGGCACCACCGGATCGGCGACGTCGGCCGGCTCCTCGGCGGTGCCATCGAGCGCCTCAGCGCCGGGGCGTCCGGCGGGGTGCACGGCGGTGTGCACGGTGGGGTGCACGCGTGAGCCTGCTCCTCACCGGGATCGCCGAGCTGACGACGAACGACGCTGCGGTCTCCGAGTGGCTTCCGGCACAGGCCGACCCGGGTGACCGGCTGCTCGGCGTGATCCGCGACGCCGCGGTCGTCGTGTCCGCCGACGGCGTGCTCGAGTGGGTGGGGCGCTCGGCCGACGCACCCCCCGCCGACGCGTCGCGCGACCTCGGTGGTCGGGCCGTCATCCCCGGGTTCGTCGACTCGCACACCCACCTCGTCTTCGCCGGCGACCGCTCGGCCGAGTTCGCGGCGCGGATGACGGGTACGCCCTACGACGGCGGAGGCATCCGGGTGTCCGTCGAGGCCACCCGCGCCGCCAGCGACGACGCACTGCTCACCCTCGTGCGCGGTCGCGTGGCCGAGATGCGGGCCCAGGGCACGACGACAGTCGAGATCAAGAGCGGCTACGGCCTGACGCTCGAGGACGAGGTGCGGGCGCTGCGCATCGCGCGCGAGGTGACGCCGCACACGACGTTCCTCGGCGCCCACGTCGTACCGCCGGAGTACGCGTCCGCCCGGTCGGCGTACGTGGACCTCGTGACCGGTCCGATGCTCGATGCCGTTGCGCCACAAGACGGCCCGGCCCTGGCCGAGAGCATCGACGTGTTCTGCGAGCCGCACTCGGCGCACGCCTTCGACGGCGAGGAGTCGCGTACGGTCCTGACCGCCGGACGCAACCGGGGCCTGCGTCTGCGGGTCCACGGCAACCAGCTCGGCCACGGCCCCGGCGTCCGGCTCGCCTGCGAGCTCGGCGCCGCCAGCGTCGACCACTGCACCTACCTCGACGACGCCGACGTCGACGCCCTCGCCGACGCGCGCGGCACGACGGTCGCGACGCTCCTGCCCGGCGTCGAGTTCTCGACACGCTCGCCCTACCCGGACGCCCGCCGGCTCGTCGACGCCGGCGTCGACGTCGCGCTCGCCTCGGACTGCAACCCGGGCACGTGCTACTCCTCGTCGATGCCGTTCGCCATCGCGCTCGCGGTCCGCGAGATGGGGATGACTCCGGCCGAGGCGCTGCACGCGGCTACCGCGGTGTCGGCGCGCTCGCTCGGCCTCGACCGACGCGTCGCGCCGGGGCAGCCGGCCGAGCTCGCCGTGATCGACGGTCCGAGCCACCTGCACCTGTCCTACCGCGCCGGCGTCCCCATCGTCCGGGCCCTCGACCTCTGAGGCGTCGAGCAGGGGTCAGCCTGCAGCGTCCTCGGGGTGCTCGCACTTGAGGACGGACCCCGGGCCCGGGTGGATGAGGCCGGTGTGGCCATCGGCCCACTCGACGACGTACGGCGGCCCGCCGCCCTCACCCTTGACCTCGAGGATCACGCCGATCCGCGTCGTCTGGCCGACGTGCTCGGCCGCCATCGTGATGCGGTCGCCCACCTTGGCGTCCATGGGCCCACCTCCTTCAGTGCCTGCGTACTCGTGACCGGAGCCCGTCGTCGGGTCCAGTCCCAGCACACCACCACCGGGCCCCGCGCGGGAAGGGCTGGGCCGCGATCCGCGACATCCCGTCCGTTCAGTCGAGGAGGACGCGCTCGCCGAGGCGGGCGACCGACACGGCGCAGTCGAGCTCGTCCCGGACGCGCCGGGCCAGGACGCGGGCGGCGTCCGGCTCGCCGTGCACGACATGGACCGTCTGGGGCGCCTCGGGCAGCTCGCGCAGCCACGCGAGCAGCTCGTCGGCGTCGGCGTGCACCGACAGGTCGTCGAGGGCCACGACCTCGGCCCGCACCCGCACGTACCGGCCGCCGATCTTCAGCTCGCGCGCCCCCTCGAGCAACGACCGCCCGCGCGTGCCGACGGCCTGGTAGCCGGTGAGCAGCACGGTGTTGCGCGCGTACGGCAGCAACGACGCGAGGTGGTGCACGACGCGTCCACCGGTGGCCATGCCCGAGGCCGACACGATGATCGACGGAGTGCCCGGGGTGTTGAGCCGGATCGACTCCTCGGCGGTGCGCGCCTCCCGCAGCTGCCGCAGCCCGCGCAGCACCTCGAGCGCCTCGGGGCGCACCTCGCCGGTGTGCGAGGCCTCGCGGTAGATCCGCAGCGCCGCCAGAGCCATCGGGCTGTCGACCCAGATCGGCACGTCGGGCACGGCGCCCGACGCCACGAGCTCGGCGAGGGCGTGGAGCACCACCTCGGTGCGGTCGACGGCGAAGGCCGGGATGACGACCGACCCGCCCCGCGCGACGGTCCGGCGGATCGCCTCGGCCATGACGGTGTGCCCCGGGTCGCGCGGCGGGTGGGCGCGGTCGCCGTACGTCGACTCGACGACGACGGTGCGCGCCGCCGGAGGCCGGGCCCGCGGCTGCAGCACCGGGTGCGTCGGGCGCCCGAGGTCGCCGGAGACGAGCACGCTCGACCCGCCGCTCTCGAGCAGGATGCTCGAGGAGCCGAGGATGTGCCCGGCAGGGACGAAGCGCAGCCGGGTCGTGCCGTCGGCCGAGACGGGCACCGTGGTGTCGTACTCGGTCGGGCGCAGCAGCTCCACGGCCCGCTCGGCGTCCTCCCCGGTGTAGAGGGGCAGCGGCGGGTCGTGCTTGGACCACCCGCTGCTCCGGGCCCACTCGGCCTCCTCCTCCTGCAGGTGGGCGCTGTCGCGCAGCACGACGGCCGCGAGCTCGGCGGTACCGGACGTCGCGAGCACCGGGCCGCGGTAGCCCTCGCGCACGAGCGCCGGCAGGTAGCCGCAGTGGTCGAGGTGCGCGTGCGTCAGCGCCACGGCGTCGAGGCTCGCCGGGTCGACAGGGGCCGGGCGCCAGTTGAGCTCGCGCCAGCGGCGCTCGCCCTGGTAGAGCCCGCACTCGACGAGGACGCGGCACCCCGCGCCCCGGCCGGGCCGGGCCTCCCCGGGTGCGTCGACGAGGAACATGCTTCCGGTCACCGTGCCCGCGGCCCCGAGGAACGTCAGCGTCGGTCGCCGGTGCACGCTGCTTCGAGCACCCATGACGGCTCCTTCCCACCTCCATCGTCCGTCGCAGGGCACGCGGCGTCAGCGACTCCGGGCGCACCGGCGACGTGACGCTCGACGCACCCCGCGGGTCGGCCCGGATCCGCCTGTGGTCGATGCGTCGGGGCGGCTGACCCGTGGGCGGCTCAGTGGCGCCCGGTGGCCTTGTCGATGGCCTTCTGGGTCGCCTTCTCCGCCTTGTGCTTGGCCTTGGCGAGCTTCCTGGCGGCCTTCTTGTCCTGGGGGTCGACCTGGTCGTCCTCGAGGGCCTTGGGCAGGTGGCCGGTGGAGCGGCGGTAGTACGTCGCCGCGCCGCGCTCGGCGGCGACACGCGCCGCAGCCACGGCCATGGCGGAGATCGCCGTGAAGAGGACGACGTCGCGGGTGCGCTCGCGCTCGTAGTCGCCCTTGACCGGCACGTTGCGGCCCGTCGCGAGCTTCCAGCCCTTCTGGACCGCGTCGGTGGCGAGCTTGGTCGCGACGAGCGTGGCGCCGACGCTCAGCATCTTCCAGGTCGCGCCACCCGCAGCGGTGTGCTGCGCGGTCGCGTCGTCCGCCTTCGCCACGGCCCGGGAGGCTGCTCCGCGGGCCTTCTTCGCGCTCTGCTTTCCACTGCGTGCCATGGCGTGACTGTACCCACGGCGTCGGGGGTAGAGTCACCCCCGACAACTGAACAGCACCACCCACACCCATACGACAGGGGAGCGCGAACGCGCTGAGAGTGCGGCAGCCCGGAGGGCGAAGCCGCAGACCCTCGAACCTGCTCCGGTTAGCACCGGCGAAGGAAGTCGGTATCTCAGGCCACCCGCCGGCGTCACGGACGCCGCGGCGTGTCCTCCCCGAGGTATCCATCGGAGACCCGGGAGTCACACCATGACCAGCACCATCACCGCGAGCGGGCCGCTGACCCGCTGGCGCACCATCGACCTGCTCACCTGCGCCTTCCTCGGGGTCGCCTTCGGCGTCGCCTATTGGGCCTGGGGGCTCGTCTACGCCATCCCGTCCGACGCCGTGTCGGCCGGCTTCCCGCCGCTCGGCGCCCTCTTCAACTGGCCGTGGCTCGTCGCCGGCATGGTCGGGATGCTCGTCATCCGGCGTCCGGGCGCGGCCGTGTTCACCGAGCTGCTCGCGGCGATCGTCTCGGCGCTCATCGGCACGCAGTGGGGCATCACGACGGTCGTGTCGGGCCTCGCGCAGGGCCTCGGCGTCGAGCTCGGCTTCGCCCTCTTCGGCTACACCGTGTACCGGTGGGGGCCGCTGCTGCTCGGCGGCTTCCTCGGCGGCGCGTTCGAGGCCGTCTACGAGTGGTACTCGTACTGGACCGACTGGGGCTGGGGCTACAAGGTGGCCTACCTGTTCCTCCTCGGCGGCTCGGTGGCCGTCTTCGGCTCGGCGCTCGCGCTCGGCCTGACACGGCTGCTCGCCCGGGCCGGTGCCCTGGCCGCATTCCCGCCCGGCCAGGAGGCCCGGGAGCGGACCGCGTCCTGAGGCCCGTCGTGCACGAGCTCTCTGCAACCGGTTCGAGGTATTCGGCGACCCCATCCGGTCGCCGAACACCTCGACCCGATGCGGACGCGTCCGGAGCGCGCATCGAGGTGCGCGACCTGACGTGGCGGCCCTACGGCCGCTCGCGCCCGGTCCTCGAGCATCTGGACCTCACCGTCGAGCCCGGCGAGCGCGTGCTGCTCGCCGGGCCGAGCGGGTCGGGCAAGTCGACGCTGCTGCGCGCCGTCGCGGGGCTGCTGCTCACCGCCGACGCGGGTGACCTGTCCGGCGCGGTCTCCGTGGGCGGCGCTGCGCCGCAGGCGGTTCCGGGGTCGGTGGGCCTGGTGCTGCAGGACCCGGGCGCCGGCGTCGTCGCC
>JAEXXY010000497.1 GCA_023451855.1 Actinomycetes bacterium | reverse complement strand
GTGCTCGGCGAGGGGCCAGACCGCGGCCGTGTCGAGAGGTACGTGAGCCAGCACGGCCTCGACTGGGTGCACCTGCCCGGACGCGTCAGCCGCGACGAGGTGCGCGAGCGCTACGCCGCCTCCGACGTGTACCTGTCGCCGGCGCGCCTGGAGTCGTTCGGCATCGCCGCCCTCGAGGCCCGCACCGTGGGGCTGCCCGTCATCGGCCGGGAGGGTTCGGGCGTGGGCGAGTTCGTCGCCGACGGCGTCAACGGGCGCATCGTCGACAGCGACGATGCCATGACTCTCGCCATCGCCGACCTCGCGCGCGACCCCGCCGAGGTGGCCAGGATGCGGGCCCGCAACCTTGCGGAGCCGCCCGCGCAGGAGTGGTCGCGCGTGGCCCGGCTCGCGGTGTCCGAGTACGAGCGCGCCGTGGGGCTGGTGCGCCGGTGAGGACGAACGTGCCCGGGGGCATCCGCGTCGTCGCGCTGGCGGCGTCGGGGGAGCGGGTCGCCTCGGAACCGCTCCACCACGGCGCCGACCCGGTGCACGTGCTCGGCCTGGCCGGGTGGGCCGTCGACGCGCCTCTGACATCGTCGATGGCGGACGACGGCACGCTCGAGATCGCCTACCGCGCAAGCCCGCTCGTCGGCGAGGTGCCGCCGCCCGGGACCGTCTTCCGCGACCCCGACGTGCGCGTGGGCGATGCCGCCGTGCCGCACCAGCGCGTCGCTGCGTACGCCGTCGTCACGAGCGCGCGAGGGGTGCTGCTGACCGAGTTCACCAACCTCACCAACGTCGAGGGGGAGTGGGGCCTGCCCGGCGGCGGCCTCGACGAGGGCGAGGCGCCGGTCGACGGCCTGCACCGCGAGGTGTGGGAGGAGACCGGCCAGCGCGTCGAACTGGGCGACCTCGTCGCGGTGCAGTCCTCGCACTGGTTCGGCCGCGCCCCGTCGGGCGTCGTCGAGGACTTCCACGCCGTGCGCATCGTCTACGCGGCCACGTGCCCCTCGCCCGGCGACCCGGTCGTCCACGACATCGGCGGCACGACGGCCGACGCGCGGTGGTTCGCCCCGCACGAGCTCGACGACGTTCCGCTCACGAGCTCGTGGCGCCGGCTCGACGCGCTGCGGGCCCTCGCGCGACGCGACTACGACGCTCCGTAGGATGACCGCCATGGACCTCGTCTACAACCTCCTCGTCGTGCTCCACCTGCTCGGCATGGCCGCCATCGTCGGCGGCTGGATCGCCGTCCGCTCGGGGCGCACGGTCATCGCACCGATCGTGTGGGGAGCCCGGGCCCAGATCGTCACCGGTGTCCTTCTCGTCGGCATCGCCGAGGCGCTCAAGGACGAGGAGCACCACGTCAACAACACCAAGATCGCCGTCAAGCTCGTCATCGCTCTCGTCGTGGCCGCCATGGCCGAGATCGGGCACGCCCGCTCCAAGCGCGGCGAGGACGCCGGCACCTTCCTCGACGTCGCGGGCGGTGGGGCGGTCGTCAACGTCGCCGTCGCGGCCCTGTGGGTGTGACGGCCGGGCGCTGAAGCGGAGGTACACCGGATGCGTTGGGACGCAGGCGTCCTCGCGGGCGTTCTCATCGGGCTCGTGTGGCTGGTGGCCGGCACGGTGCTCGTCGTCGTCGGTCGGCGGCGGCGTCGCGCGGCCGCAGCCCAGGGGGCCGAGGGCTCGGGCAACGTCGCCGTCATAGGCATCTTCCTGCTCGTCGTCGGCGCGCTGACCTGGTTCGCGACGCTCCTGCTCTCCGTCGTCCCCGGCTAACCAGGGGCGGCGACCCGTTCAGGATGACGACCATCATCGGGCCGTTCGGCGCCGGTGCATGCTCGGGGTGGCCTCGGGATGGCGTTCATGGTCGTCATCGTGAACGGCTTGGGTAGCTGTGGATGACGCGCTCGGTGCCGTAGCTGAGTCGGCCAGAGTCGGTTCATGCCCAGTGCCGTTCCTCTGGTCCGATTCGTCACTGCTCTCGGCGGCATCGCCAAGAGAGGGGAGCTGACGCAGCGGTTCACCGGGCGGCAGATCTCGGCCGCCGTGCGTGACGGCGCCCTCGTGCGCGACGCGCCGGGCCACTACGCCCTACCGACCGCCGACGCTGCCCGTCGGGCGGTTCGCCGTGTCAACGGCGTCGCCGTCGGTCGCAGCGCCGCGGCCATGTGGCGTCTGCCGCTGAAGACCCAGCCGATGCGTCCGGAGGTGGCCGTACCCCGTGGCCGACGCGTCCGCCCCGAGGACCAGCAGGCGTGCCACGTGCAGTGGCGCGCCCTACACGCGCATGACGTCCACGAGGGAGAGGTCACGACGCCCCTGCGCACGGTCATCGACTGTGCGAGGACGCTGCCGTTCGACGAAGCCCTGGCGGTGGCCGACTCTGCGCTCCGCCACCACCGCGTCACCCGCGACCAGTTGCTCGCCGCAGCGCAGGCCGTGCCGCGCTCCGGTCGTGCAGCCGCTGTGCGCGTGGCGCAGGAGGCCAGTGGCAAGGCGGCCAACCCGTTCGAGTCCGTGCTGCGCGCGATCTCGCTCGAGGTCGCCGGACTGCACCTCGTGCCGCAGGCGCCAGTTGTCAGTGCCGGGCGCACCATCCATCCCGACCTGAGCGACGCCGATCTGCGCATCGTCGTCGAGGGCGACAGCCACGAGTTCCACACCAACCCGCGTCAGATCGACATCGACTGTGAGCGCTACGACGAGCTGACCCTCGACGGATGGCTCGTGCTGCGGTTCTCCCACCACCAGGCGATGGCCCGGCAGGACTGGGTCCGGGCCACGATGGCGCGCGCCACCGCGTCCCGGATGACGACCACCATCCTGACCGTGCGTGCGAATCGTGCGGGGACGCGTCGCGCCGGGTGAAAGGTGGTCGCCATCCCGAACTGCGACGGGGATGGGAGAGGCTGGCTGGGCTATAGGCGGTGGTGTCGGGCCGATGCGGCGGGGGGCGGTGGGTCAGGAGGCGTCGTGGACCAGCTCGCCGGCGATGCGGGTCTGGAGCACCCGGGTGCCGCGGATCGCCGCGGGCTCCGACTCCTCGAGCGCCCACGGGTCACGGTCGAGGCAGACGAGGTCGGCGAGCTGCCCCGGCGCCAGGCGTCCGACGTCGGTGCGCCCGACCGACGCGTGAGCCGCGACGGTGAACGCGTGCACGGCCTCGTCGAGGGTGATCCGCTCCTCGGGCCGCCAGCCGCCGACCGGATACCCGTCGGCGCGCTGGCGCGTCACCGCGGCGTGCAGCCCCCAGAACGGGTTCGGGTCCTCGACGGGCGCGTCCGACCCGAACGCCACGGAGACGCCGGCGTCGAGGAAGGTGCGCCACGCGTAGGAGGCGAGCCGCCGCGGGCCGATGATGGCGTCGGCGAGGTCGAGGTCGGCCGTGCAGTGGCTCGGCTGCATCGAGGCGACGACGCCGAGCGCCCTGAACCGTGGCACGTCGACCGGCCGCACGTGCTGGGCGTGCTCGACGCGCAGCAGGGCGTCCGCACCGATGCCACCGGACGCGCGGACCACCTCGAACGCGTCGAGGACGAGCCGGTTGGCCTCGTCGCCGATGGCGTGCGTAGCGACGTCGAGCCCCGACCGCACGGCGAGCAGCGTCCGCTCGAGCAGCACGTCGTGCGGCATGGCCGCGATGCCGCACCCCTCGTGGCCGACGAACGGCTCGGTCATGTGCGCGGTGTGCGACCCGAGCGCGCCGTCGCTGAAGAACTTGACGGGGCCGACGCGGAACACGTCGTCGCCCTGGCGCGACCGGCGCCCCTGCGCGATGGCCGCCTCGAGGTCGCCGTCGCGGGTGCACTTGGTGACGCGCAGCCGCAGGACGCCGTCGGCGTGCATCGCGGCGTAGGCGGCGCGGGCGTCCTCGCCGTCGATGTCGGTGATGCTCGTCAGCCCGACCGACAGCAGCCGCCGCTGGCACCGCTCGAGCCACGGCCGCAGCGGCCCCTCGTCGTGGTCGACGGCGAGCAGCAGCTCCTGGGCCTTCTCGCGGAGGATGCCGGTGGGCTCGCCGTCGGCGTCGCGGTCGATCTCGCCGCCGACCGGGTCGGGGGTGTCGCGGGTGATGCCCGCCGCGCGCAGGGTCGCCGTGTTGGCCCAGATCGTGTGCCCGTCGACGCTCGCGAGGGCCGCGAGGCGTCCCTGCGTCACGGAGTCGAGGGCGCGCCGGTCGGGCTGCACCGGCACGTCCCACACGTTGTGGTTCCAGCGCCCGCTGTGCAGTGCGGCCCCGGGCGGGAGCGTCGACGCGTGGGCCGCGACGCGTCCGAGCGCCTCCTCGAGCGACGCGGCGTCGCGCAGGTCGACCGAGGCCATGTCGCGCGAGAGCCACTCGGTGTGCACGTGTGCGTCGTGCAGTCCCGGCATGACGACGACGCCCGGCAGGTCGACGACCTCGCACGAGCCGACGGCGCCCGCCTCGCGGGCGTCGGCGCCGACGGCCACGACGCGTCCGTCCTCGACGAGCAGCGCGTCGGTCCACGGTGAGACGCCACCGGCCGCGACGCCGGTCCAGATGCGGTCGTGGCGCAGGAGCAGCCGGGTCACCGGCCGGGCACCAGGATGAGCTTGCCCGTGGTGCGGCGGCTCTCGAGGGCCTCGTACGCGTCGGCCGCCGCGGCGAACGGGTAGCGGCCGCCGATCTCGAGCTTCAGCGAGCCGTCGGCGATGGCGCCGAGCACCTCGCCGGCGCGCCACTCGTACTCCTCGCGCGTTGCGATGTAGTGCCCCAGCGTCGGCCGGGTGAGGAAGAGCGAGCCGCCGGAGTTGAGCCGCTGGATGTCGAAGGGCGGCACCTGACCGCTGGAGCCACCGAAGAGGACCATCATGCCGCGCGGGCGCAGAGAGGCGAGCGACGCGTCGAAGGTCGCCTTGCCGACGCCGTCGTAGGCGACGTCGACGCCGCGGCCGGCCGCCGCGCGGACCGCCGCCGCGAGGTCCTCGGAGGCCGAGAAGTGCGAGTAGTTGATGACATGCTGGGCGCCGAGATCCGTTGCGATGGAGAGCTTCTCGTCGGTGCCGGCGGTGGCCACGACGGTGGCGCCGCGCTGGGTGACCATCTGCACGAGCAGCTGCCCGACGCCACCCGCGGCCGCGTGCACGAGCGCGATGTCGCCCTCGGAGACCGCGAACGTGCTCGTGACGAGGTAGTGCGCGGTGAGGCCCTGGAGCATCGCCGCCGCGGCGACCTCGAGGTCGAGGCCGTCGGGCACGTGGACGAGGGCGGTGGCCGGCTTGTTGACGAGCGTGGACTCGCTGCCGGTCGACTGGCACCAGGCGACGCGGTCGCCCGTCGTGAACCCCTCGACGCCCGGGCCGACGGCGACGACGGTGCCGGCGCCCTCCTCGCCGAGCACGAACGGCGTCTGCACCGGGTAGACGCCCTGGCGCTTGTAGACGTCGATGAAGTTGACCCCCGCGGCGGCGACCTCGACCTGCACCTCGCCCGGACCGGGGTCGGGCACGTCGTGCTCGCGCAGCTCGAGGACGCTGCGGTCGCCGGGCGCGGTGACGAAGACGCTGGTGGCGGTGGTCATGCTCGCCACCCTACGACCGTGGCCGCCGGGCCGACGGAGTGGTGGGAGAGGGGAGGGCGGCCGACCCGAAGCGGACGAGCGCGGCGACCTCCTCCTCGAGGGCCGCCAGCAGTGCCTCGGGGTCGGGCACGACCGACTCGTCGGCCATGATCCCCACCCGCAGCGTGTCGTCGTAGGTGACGATGCAGAACCCGAGCGTGTGGCGACCCGAGCCGGGCACCCATCCGAGGACCCCGGCGACCGGGACGCCCGCGAGGTACCGGACGTGCCGGGGCCCGGCGACGTTGGTCGTGACCCCGATCGCCTTGTCGGCGAAGAAGTCGACGACCCGGCGCTCGAGCCCGGCGGGGAGGCGGCCGATGACGGAGATGAGGGCGAAGGTGAGGGCGGCCTCCGGGGAGGCCTTGAGCCAGTCCATCCGTGCCTTGGACAGGGCGAGGCGACCGAGCGGGGACGCCTCACCACTCGGGAAGCGCAGGAAGACGAGGGCGAACCGGTTGCCGAGCTCGCGGGGCAACGGCTCGTCGAGCGGCCGCACGTTGACGGGCACCATCGTCACGAGGTCGACGGGCGTGCGACCGTGCTCCTGCTGGTAGGTGTGCAGGGCGCCGGCGACGGCGCTCATCAGCACGTCGTTGAGGGTGGCGCCGACGAGCCTGCCGACGCCCTTGAGGCCGCCGAGCGGCAGGGGCTGGGTCCAGACGAGACGCTTGCGCTGCCCCGGCACCCCGCCGACCGCGCTCGCCGGGTTCGTCGTCAGCAGCAGGTCGGAGACGACCTGGCCGGTGCGGAGGGTGAGCCGGGTTGCGTCGGTGACAACGGCGCGGGGGCCCTTGGAACGCAGGCGGTCCCATGCCGAGCGCACCGAGGCACGGGCCAGCCGCAGGCCCGAGCCGAGGGCCACGGACGACGCGGGACCGCCCACGGGCAGGGTCGCCAGATCGGTGGCGGCCGAGGGGCCGACGAGGTCGCCCGGGACGCCGTCGGCGTCCTCGGTCAGCCCGAGCAGCACGCGCGTCAGGGCGATCCCGTCGGCGAGGGCGTGGTGGCTGCGGAACACGAGCGCCGCTCCCGACCCGTGGCCGTCGACGAGGTGTGCCTCCCAGAGCGGATGCGTGCGGTCGAAGGGACGCGGGAGCTGCTCCTCGATGTAGGCCTGCAGCTCCGCGTCGGCCTCGGCGGCGCTCCCGCGGCCGGAGAGGGTGGCCCGTCGCACGTGCCGCGCGATGTCGAAGTCGGGGTCGTCCTCCCACCGGTAGCGGCCCAGGACTTGCGCGGACCGCCGGGGCCGCTGGCTGAACACGGGGTAGGGCTCGACGATCCGGGTGCGCAGCCCGTAGAGCACGCGGTCCCAGTCGGGCACCGACTCGAGGAGCACGACGGACACGACGACCATGAGGTTGGTCGGGCGGTCCATGCCCAGCCAGAGCACGTCCGCCGAGCCCATCCGCCGGGGTGGCTGCCCGGGGCGGGCGTCGGGTCCGTCGGGGCCGTCGGGGCC
>JAEXXY010000476.1 GCA_023451855.1 Actinomycetes bacterium | reverse complement strand
GGCTCGCGCAAGCCGTCCGTCAGCCTCGGCATGCCGAGCATCGGGCGTCCTGCCACGACGGCGCCGAGCGCGCCGGCCTGCGCGGCCCCCTGACCTGCGGCCGGTTCGGGCGCATGGCCCATGCCATGCTTGACTTGGGCCCATGACCGTGCGCCCGATCGTCATCAGCGGTGAGCCCGTGCTGCACCGCTCCGCCGCCCTCGTCACCGAGTTCGACGACGACCTGAGGACGCTCGTCGACGACATGCACGAGACGAACGTCGCGGCCAACGGCGTCGGCCTCGCGGCTCCGCAGATCGGCGTCGGACTTCGGGTCTTCGTCTGGAAGATGCCGAACGACGACGGCGTGCCCGAGTCGGGCCACATCATCAACCCCACCGTGACCACCTCGAAGGTGCCGCAGGGCCGACCGGACCCTGACGAGGAGACCGAAGGCTGCCTCTCCGTGCCGGGGGAGTCCTTCCCGCTGCGCCGGGCCGAGCGAGCCCACGTCGTCGGCCTCGACGTCGAGGGCAACCGGGTCGAGTTCGACGCCACCGGCTGGTTCGCCCGGTGCATGCAGCACGAGTACGACCACCTCAACGGCACGCTCTACGTCGACCGCCTCGACGAGCGCCAGTCGAAGAAGGCCAAGAAGGCCGTGCGCCGCAACGGCTGGGGCACGCCCGGCCACTCGTGGATGCCCGGGGTCGACGCCGACCCGTTCGGCCACGACGAGGTCGAGGACGCCGACGGTGAGGGCGCGCACGTCGCCCACCACGGCGAGCACGACGAGCTCGCCGGGTGACCGGCGCGGCGGCAGCGACGCCCGTCGTCGCCCTCGTCGGGGCGACCGCGCCGGGCAAGTCGGACCACCCGCGCGACCACGCGGAGCGGCTCGGGGGAGAGGTGGTCAACGCCGACGCCATGCAGCTCTACCGCGGCATGGACATCGGCACCGCCAAGCTGCCCCCTGCCGACCGGCGCGGCATCCCGCACCACCGGCTCGACGTCCTCGACGTGACCGAGGAAGCGAGCGTCGCTGCCTACCAAGAGGACTCGCGCGCCGACTTCGCGGCGATCCAGGCCCGCGGGCACCGTCCGGTGCTCGTCGGCGGGTCCGGTCTGTACGTGCGCGCCGCCCTCGACCGCCTCGAGATCCCGCCGACCGACCCCGTCGTCCGGGCGCGTCTCGAGGCCGAGGCCGAGCGCGACGGCGCAGACACGATGCACGCCAGGCTGCGTGCCGTCGATGCCGACGCCGCGGCACGCATCCTGCCCGGCAACGTGCGCCGCGTCGTCCGGGCCCTCGAGGTGGTCGAGCTGACCGGCCGGCCGTTCAGCGCGTCGATGCCGGTGCGCGAGCACCTCAGGCCCGCAGTGGTGCTGGGGCTGCGCGTCGACCGCGGCGTCCTCTACGAGCGGATCGACCGACGCGTCGACCGGATGTGGGAGCAAGGACTGCGCGAGGAGACCGAGCGCCTGCTCGGCGCGGGTCTGCGCGACGGTGTCACTGCGAGCCGTGCCATCGGCTACAGCCAGGCCATCGCGGTCCTCGACGGCGGCCTGTCCGAGGAGCAGGCGCGGCTCGACACCGCGCAGGCCACGCGTCGCTACGCGCGTCGCCAGGAGTCCTGGTTCCGCCCCGACCCCCGCATCGTCTGGCTCGAGGCCGATGCTCCGGACCTGCTCGACCGAGCCCTCGCCGCAGTGCGGGCGTTCGACGCCTGCGCCACCGACGTACCGGAGAATGGCTGACATGACGCGCTTCACGAAGGGCCACGGCACCGAGAACGACTTCGTGCTCGTCCCCGACCTCGACGGCACCCTCGAGCTGACCCCGGCGCAGGTGCAGCGCATCACCGACCGCCACGCCGGCCTCGGTGCCGACGGCGTCATCCGGGTCGTACGCACCTGCTACGCCACCGACGACGCCGTCCGAGCCCAGGCCGAGGACGCCGAGTGGTTCATGGACTACCGCAACTCCGACGGCTCGCTCGCCGAGATGTGCGGCAACGGCACGCGGGTGTTCGCGGAGTACCTGCGCCGAGAGGGTCTCGCGTTCGGCCGACAGCTGAGCATCGCGACGCGCGCCGGCACCAAGACGATCCGCGTCACCGACACCGGCTACGCCGTCGATCTCGGCCCGTGGCGCCTGGCCGACGAGGAGGGCGCCCGCCGCGACGGCTTCGACGTCATGGTGCGACCCCGCCACGGCAAGCCGGTGCCGGCGTTGTCGCTCGACCTTGGCAACCCACATGCGGTCGTCATGCTGCCCGAGGGCATCGAGCTCGACCAGCTCGACCTCACCGCGGCCCCCGAGGTGCACCCGGAGCAGCCCGACGGCGTCAACGTCGAGTTCGTCAAGGCCGTCGGTCCCGGTCACATCGCGATGCGGGTGCACGAGCGGGGCGTCGGTGAGACGCGCTCGTGCGGAACGGGTGCGGCGGCCGCGGCCCTCGTCACGCGCTTCTGGTCCGGCGTCGAGGACGACTCGCCGTGGACCGTCGACGTCCCCGGTGGCCGACTCACGGTGACGCCGCTGCCGGGACACCGCGTCGAGCTCGCCGGCCCGGCGGCACTCGTCGCCGACGGCGACTTCCCGCTCTGACCGAGCCCCTCGAAGTCGTCGGTCGAGGTGAGGTCTCGCGCTCGAGCGCGAGGGACTACCTCGAACCGCGCGCGAGGATGCTCGGTGGAGGTGGTTGCTCGCGTGGTTCCGCGACGGCATACCTCGACCGACGCAGGAGGCAGCGCGCGGCGACGCGCGTCAGGCGTCGGGCTGGGTCCGGCGGACCTCGAGGACCCGGAACGCCTTGGCCGAGGACCGGCGGGTGCACGTCAGGGCCCAGTCCTGGGCGTTGATCCACTTCTGCAGCGAGTCCGAGCCGAGGTGCTTCTGCACCACGAGGTAGGCGACCCCGGCGTCGGTGAGCCGCGGCAGCCATCGCTCGAGCAGCGCATGGAGCGCGGCCTTGCCGACGTGGATCGGCGGGTTGGACCAGATCGTGTCGAACCGGACGTCGGCCGGTACCTCGTCGGGCTCGCAGAACGTCACGTTGGCGACCCCGACGGTTGCGCCGTTGCGGCGTGAGAGGTCGAGGGAGCGTCGGTTGACGTCGACCCCCCACACCCGGGCAGCGGGGGAGCGCAGCGCCATGGTCAGGCTGATCGGGCCCCAGCCGCAGCCGATGTCGAGGAGCGCACCCCTCGGGCTCGGGTCGGGCACGTCGGAGAGCAGGACCGCGGTGCCCGGGTCGAGGCGCTCGGGGGAGTACACGCCGCGCGCGGTCGTGAGGCGGTAGGGCGTGCCCTCCAGCCTCACGTCGATGGTCCGCAGCTCCTCCGGGGAGGCGGGCTCGGCGCTGAAGTAGTGGTCGGTCCGCTCGCTCATCACGCTCACCGTATCGGCCGTCACCGGCTCGGGCCGAGGTGCGGGCAGGCACCTGCGGGCACAAACGAGTGGCTCATGGCGTTCATGGGATGGGAACCTAAGGAGAACATGACGACGAACCACATGAACCAGCACGGTCGCGACACCGACCTGTTCGCGACCCGCGCCGAGGCACTGGCCGCCGAGCTCGACGAGCGCACCGAGGCCGACCTGCCGCTCTACGACGGCGACCAGCTCGACCGCGAGGAACGTGCCGCACTCCGCCGCGTCCAGGGGCTCTCGACCGAGCTCGAGGACATCACCGAGGTCGAGTACCGGCAGCTGCGCCTCGAGCGGGTCGTGCTCGCCGGCGTCTGGACCGAGGGCACGAGCGAGGACGCCGAGAACTCCATCCGCGAGCTCGCCGCGCTCGCCGAGACCGCCGGCTCCACGGTGCTCGAGGGCGTGCTCCAGCGTCGCCAGCGCCCCGACCCCGCGACCTACCTCGGCAAGGGAAAGGCCCTCGAGCTGCGCGACATCGTCGTGGCCGAGGGCGCCGACACCGTGATCTGCGACGGCGAGCTGGCCCCCGGCCAGCGCCGCGCCCTCGAGGACGTCGTCAAGGTCAAGGTCATCGACCGCACCGCGCTCATCCTCGACATCTTCGCCCAGCACGCGAAGAGCCGCGAGGGACGTGCGCAGGTCGAGCTGGCCCAGCTCCAGTACCTGCTGCCCCGCCTGCGTGGCTGGGGTGAGTCGATGTCCCGGCAGGCCGGTGGCCGTGTCGCCGGCGGTGAGGGCATCGGGTCGCGCGGCCCCGGTGAGACGAAGATCGAGCTCGACCGCCGTCGCATCAACACCAAGATCGCCAAGCTGCGCCGCGACATCAAGGGCATGAAGACGAGCCGCGACACGCGCCGGCACTCCCGACGCGTCGGCGGCGTCCCGTCCGTGGCCATCGCCGGCTACACCAACGCCGGCAAGAGCTCGCTGCTCAACCGGCTCACCGGCGCCGGCGTGCTCGTCGAGAACCAGCTCTTCGCCACCCTCGACCCGACCGTCCGTCGCGCCGAGACCGAGGACGGCCGCCTCTACACGCTCGCCGACACCGTCGGGTTCGTGCGGAGCCTGCCGCACCAGCTCGTCGAGGCGTTCCGGTCCACGCTCGAGGAGGTGGCCGACGCCGACCTGCTGCTGCACGTCGTCGACGGCTCCCACCCCGACCCCGAGGGCCAGATCAGCGCCGTGCGCGGCGTGCTCGCCGACGTCGGCGGTGACCAGGTCAAGGAGGTCATCGTCGTCAACAAGGCCGACATCGCCGACCCCGAGGTGCTCGACCGGCTGATGCGCCACGAGAAGCACTGCATCACCGTGTCGGCCCGCACCGGCGCCGGCCTGGCCGAGCTGCGCGACCTCATCGCGCGCGAGCTGCCCAAGCCCGACATCGAGCTCGAGGTGCTCGTGCCCTACGACCGCGGCGACCTCGTGTCGCGGATCCACGAGCGGGCCGAGATCCTGGCGAGCGAGCACGTCGCCGAGGGCACCCGGGTGCGCGCCAAGGTGACGCCCGACCTCGAGGCCGAGCTGTCCGAGTACGTCGTCGTCGCCAGCTGAGCGACGACGGCGTGCCGGACCGCCGACGTCGGTGGCGTCGGTGAGGATGGTGGGCATGGCTCTCGAGATCCCGTGCCCCTACTGCGGCGCCCAGATGTACGCCGAGCAGGCGCACAACCGCTGCCCGAAGTGCCTCTACATCGAGCCGTGCTGCGACGGGGCGCCCCTGGCGGTCTGTGAGACCCGGGCGCCCGAGCGGCCGGCCCCGTCGCGGTGACGGTGGGCGCTGTGGCCGCGCACGTGCCGACGCTCCTGCAGCCGGCGGTGCCGGAGCGTCCGGGCGACCCGTGGCTCGTGACGCGTCGCCTCGTCCTGCGCCGACCGTCCGAGAACGACCACGAGGACTATCTGCGCCTGCACAGCGATCCGCGTACCTACGCCCACGCACCGCACACGATGCCCAGCCCCGCCCGCTGCCGCGAGCGGCTCGAGGGTGACCTCGACTCGTGGGAGGCGGACGGCGTCGGTTATGCGGCTGTCGTCGAGCGTTCCTCGGGGGAGGTCGTCGGCTGGGCCGGCCTGCGGGTCAAGGACTCCGACGAGACCGAGCTCAACCTCTACTACCGCCTCGCGCACGCCCGGCTCGGGCAGGGCCTGGGTCGTGAGATCTCGCGCGGCATCGTCGCGTGGGCCATCGAGCACCGCACCGAGCGCGTCACCGCCATGGTCGACCGGGTCAACCGCGCCTCCGTCGCGACGGCCACGGCGGCGGGCCTCGTGCAGACCGGCACGCGCCTCGACCGTGACGACCCGCCGGGCTCCGAGCCGATGCTGTACTTCCAGGCTCCGATCGTCGGGGCGGTCGACCCGGCCGACGTCGACGCCGACCTCACGGAGGCCGTCATCGACCTCTGGATGCGGGTCAACGACGCCGGTGGCTCGGTCGGCTTCCTGCCCGGGGCGCCGCGCGCGGCCGTCGCCGCGGCCCTCGACCGACACCTCGCCGACGTCGGCGCAGGAACCTCGCTGCTCTGCACCCTGCGTGAGCCCGACGGCACGCTACGCGGCCTCGGCTTCTGGGAGCACTCGCGCGGGTTCCCGTACGAGCACCTCGCCGGCCTCAAGCGGCTCATGGTCGACCCGGCCGCCCAGGGACGCAACCTCGGGCGCGTCCTGCTGGCCGGGATGGTGGGCATCGCCCGGCAGTCACTGCCCGCGGTCGAGCTGCTGAGGCTCGAGTACCGCGACGGGCTCGGGCTCGGCGCGTTCTACGCGGCCGCCGGCTGGACCGAGGTGGGCCGGGTGCCGCGCGGGCTCCGGCTGTCCGACACCGACTACCGCGACGACGTCACGATGGTCCGCCGCCTCGACGGTGCCGCGCTCACCTGACGCCCGCCGGCCCCAGCGCTGGAGCGCGTCACGACAGGCCGACGATGCTGCCGTCCTCGGTGAGGTCGATGCGTTCGGCGTTGGGCGAGCTCGGCAGCCCCGGCATGGTGCGGATGTCGCCGCAGATCGCGTACACGTAGCCCGCGCCGACGGCGGCCCGTGCCTCACGGACGGGCATCCGCCACCCGGTGGGGGCGCCGAGCAGCGTCGGGTCCGAGGACAGCGACAGGTGCGTCTTGGCGATGACGACGGGCAGCGCGCCGAAGCCGAGCCGTTCGTACTCGCGCAGGGCACGGGCGGCGGCGGGGGAGAGGTCGATGCCATCGGCGCCGTACACCTCGCGCGCCACCGTCTCGATCTTCTCCGCCAGTGGCATCTCCGGCGGGTAGAGCAGGCGGAACGCGCCCGGCTCGGCAGCCGCGTCGAGCACGAGGCGTGCGAGGTCCTCCGCCCCCACGCCGCCCTGGGCCACGTGGCGCGTCACGGCGCAGCGGACCTCGAGCTCGTCGCAGAACCGGCGCACGACGTCGTGCTCGGAGTCGTGGTCGCCGGGGAAGGCGTTGACGGCCACGACCGGCGTCACTCCGAAGCGTCGGACGATGTCGACGTGGGCGCGCAGGTTGGCCAGGCCAGCCTCGACCGCCGACGGGTCCTCGTCGAGGAGGTCGTCGGGCAGGGGCCGGCCGGCCCGGATGCGCCACCGTCCCGAGTGCGCCTTGAGGGCCCGCACGGTCGCGACGACGACGGCGGCGTCGGGCACCAGCCCGGCCACCCGGCACTTGACGTCGAAGAACCGCTCGGCGCCCATGTCCGCGCCGAACCCGGCCTCGGTCACGACGACGTCGGCCCCGCGCAGCGCCACGAGGTCGGCGAGCACCGACGAGGTGCCCATGGCGATGTTGCCGAACGGTCCGCAGTGCACGAGCGCCGGCCCACCCTCGAGGGTCTGGAGCAGGTTGGGCTGCAGGGCGTCCCGCAGGATGACCGCCATCGCCCCGGCCGCGCCGAGGTCCTCGGCCGTGACGCCCTTGCCCTCGACGGTGTAGCCGACCACGATCCGCCCGAGCCGCCTGCGAAGGTCCTGCAGCGAGGTCGCGAGGCTGAGCAGCACCATGACCTCGCTCGCGGCCGTGATGTCGAACCCGGTCTCCCGCGGGACGCCGTCCTGGCGTGCGCCGAGGCCGACGACGACGTTTCGCAGGGCTCGGTCGTTGACGTCGAGCACCCGTCGCCAGGTGATGCTCCGGGGGTCGATCCCCAGGGCGTTGCCGTGGTGCAGGTGGTTGTCGACCATCGCGGCCAGGAGGTTGTGGGCCGCGGTGACGGCGTGGACGTCGCCGGTGAGGTGCAGGTTGAGCCGGTCCATCGGCACCACCTGGCTGTGGCCGCCGCCGGCGGCGCCTCCCTTGATGCCGAACGTCGGCCCCATCGAGGGCTGGCGCAGCGTGACGACGGCACGTGTGCCGAGGCGCTCGAGCGCCTCGGCGAGGCCGACCGACGTGGTGGTCTTTCCCTCGCCGAGGGGCGTCGGGGTCATCGCCGTGACGACGACGTACGTCGCCCGACGCTCGGGTCCGGGGGTGTCGAGGACGGCGAGGTCGACCTTGGCGACGTCGCGGCCGTACGGCACGAGGTGGTCCTCGGTGATGCCGAGGTCGGCGGCGACCTCGACCATCGGGCGCAGGGTCGCTGCACGCGCGATGTCGAGGTCGGTGGGCTGGCTCGTGGTCATACCTCGATCAAACGCCCCGGGACGGGGTCCGGCGACGCATTGCCTGCAACATCACCAGCACCGCCGCCGCAGCGGGTCAGGTCGCCGAGCACGGTGGCCGCCCGGCCGTTGGGGACGGGGGGATCGCAGCGTCGGCGGTGCCCAATAGGGTGGGTCGGTGGCCCCTCGACCTGCGATCGACGACCTCCTCCACGCCGCGGTGTCGAAGGTCGGTGGTACCGAGCGTCCCGGCCAGCTGGCCATGGCGCGGGCCGTCAGCGACGCCGTCGACAAGGGTGAGCACCTGCTCGTCCAGGCGGGCACGGGCACCGGCAAGTCGCTCGCCTACCTCGTGCCGGCCGTGGCCCACGCCTTCGACAGCGGCAAGCCGGCCGTCGTCGCCACGGCCACCCTCGCGCTGCAGGCCCAGATCGTCGACCGCGACATGCCCCGCGTGGCCGAGGCCCTCGCCCCGGTGCTCGGCCGGCGGCCCACCTACGCGCTCGTCAAGGGCCGGCGCAACTACGTCTGCCTCAACAAGCTCGAGGGCGGTTTCCCCGACGACGAGGACGGCCTGCTGTCGGTGTCGCAGGTCGATGCCAACGTCGGTCGCCTCGGTGCCGAGGTCGTCCGGCTGCGCGAGTGGGCCGGTCACACCGACTCCGGCGACCGCGACGAGCTCGTCCCCGGCGTCTCCGAGCGCGCCTGGCGCCAGGTGTCGGTGTCGGCGCACGAGTGCCTCGGCGGCAAGTGCCCGTTCGTGGCCGAGTGCTTCGTCGAGCGCGCCCGCGAGGCTGCCAAGGACGTCGACGTCATCGTCACCAACCACTCGTTCATGGCCATCGACTCGTTCGAGGGTCGCCAGATGCTGCCCGAGCACGACGTCCTCGTCGTCGACGAGGCCCACGAGCTCGTCGACCGCGTCACCGCCACCGTCACCGACGAGCTGACCGGCGCGATGGTCGGCACCGCCGCCAAGCGCGCCGGCCGGATGTCCGACAACACCGACGCCCTCACCGAGGCCGGCGAGCTGCTCGCGGCCTCGCTCGAGCGGGTCGAGGAGGGCCGGATGCCCGGGGTGCCTGATGCCGTGGGGCTGGCCCTCGCGCGGGTCCGCGACGCCGCACGCCAGGTGCAGAGCGACCTCAAGCCGCCGCCCGGCACCGAGGTCGACGGCGCCCGCCAGGTCGCGCGCGCCGCCGTCGACGAGGTGCACGAGAACGCCGATCGCATCCTCGAGGAGCGCGAGCTCGACGTCGTGTGGCTCTCCCACGACCCGCGTCGGGGCCCGGTGCTGCGAGTCGCGCCGATGAGCGTCGCGATGCTCGTGCGCGACAAGGTGTTCGAGGCGCGCACGGTCGTCCTCACCTCCGCCACCCTCGAGCTCGGCGGCACCTTCGACGCCGTCGCCGGCACGATCGGTCTGCGTGGCGACGGTGCCCCCGCCTGGCAGGGGCTCGACGTCGGCAGCCCGTTCGACTACCCGAAGCAGGCCATCGCCTACGTCGCCACGCACCTGCCGCCGCCCGGGCGCGACGGCACGAGCGACGCCGCCCTGGACGAGATCGAGGAGCTGATCCGGGCCGCGGGCGGGCGCACGCTGGGCCTCTTCTCCTCGACCCGCGCCGCCCAGAACGCGGCCGAGGTGATGCGGGCCCGGCTCGGCGACGACTTCCCGGTGCTGTGCCAGGGCGAGGACCAGATCACGACGCTGGTGCGGCAGTTCGCCCGCAGCCCGCGCACGTGCCTCTTCGGGACGCTGACCCTGTGGCAGGGCGTCGACGTGCCCGGCTCGTCGTGCCAGCTCGTCATCATCGACCGCATCCCGTTCCCGCGACCCGACGACCCGCTCGCGTCGGCGCGGGCGCAGGCCATCGCCCGGATGGGCGGCAACGGCTTCATGGCGGCGTCGGCCACCCACGCCGCGCTGCGCCTGTCCCAGGGCGCCGGACGCCTCGTGCGTCGCTCCGACGACCGCGGCGTCGTCGCGTTCCTCGACTCGCGGATGATGACGGCCCGCTATGCCGGGTTCCTCCAGCGCTCGCTGCCGCCCTTCTACCCGACGACCGACAAGCAGATGGTCCTCACCGCGCTCGGCCGCCTCGACCAGACCGCGCCCGAGCCGCTGCCGGTCGAGGAGCCGGCGCTGCGCTCGCTCAACGGTGCCCGGTCCGAGGACGACGGCACCGAGCACCCGCGTCCGGTCGCACCCCCGCCACCCGCCGCCCCGGCCTCTGCGACCCGCAGCGCCGTGACCGCCGGCCACGCGTGGACCGACGAGCAGGACGCGGAGCTGCGCGACGCCGCCGAGTCGGGGATGCTCCTCGACGAGCTCGTCGAGCACTTCGAGCTGCCCGGCGAGACCATCTCGGCGCGCGCGGAGCAGCTCGGCCTCACGCTCGCGACCGGCCAGCTCTTCGACTGACCCCGGGCGCCGGGGCAGGGGAGTCCACCGCTGTCGGGCCCTCGTGGCACGCTTGGCGCCATGACCGACACCGGCGTTCCGCCCCTCGTGCTCGTCAGCGGTCCCGAGGAGGTGCTCGTCGAGCGGGCGGTGGCCTCGTTCGTCGCCGCTGCGCGCTCGGTCGACGCCGAGGTGGTGCGCCTCGACGCCGCCACGTACGAGGGCGGGCAGCTGCGCGTCCACGCCAGCCCGTCGCTGTTCGGAGGCGCGACGTGCATCGTCGTGCGCGACGTCCACGAGGCGCCCGACGAGCTGCAGCTGGACCTGCTCGACCTGCTGGCGGCGCCCGAGCCCGAGGTGAGCCTCGTCGTCGCGCATGGAGGAGGTCCGCGCGCCAAGAAGGTCCTCGACACGATGAAGAAGGCCGGCGCCAGCGTCGTGGAGTGCCCGGCGATCAAGAACGACCGCGAGAAGTCCGACTTCGTCACCAAGGAGTTTGCGGCCGCCCGCCGCCGCATCACCAGCGACGGCGTCCGCGCCCTCGTCGAGGCCGTGGGCAAGGACGTCCGCGAGCTCGCCGCGGCCTGCGCGCAGCTGGTCTCCGACACCGAGGGCACCGTCGACGACGCCGTCGTCGACACCTACTACGGCGGCAAGGTCGAGGCCACCGGCTTCCGCGTCGCCGACGCCACGGTCTCGGGGCACGCGGGGGAGGCCCTGCGCCTGCTGCGCCACGCCATCGCGAGCGGCGTCGACCCGGTGCCGATCGTCGCCGTCCTCGCCTCCCAGCTGCGCCAGCTCGTCAGGGTCGGTGCTGCCGGGCGCGGCAGCTCGGCGCAGCTGGCCAAGAGCCTCGGCATGGCGCCGTGGCAGGTCGACAAGGCGCGCCGCGCCGTGAACCACTGGAGCGCCGACGGGTTGGCCGTGGCCATCCAGGCCGTCGCCGCCGCCGACTTCGAGGTCAAGGGCGGTGGCCGCGACCCGGTCTACGCCGTCGAGCGGGCCATCCTGACGATCGCCGGCGCGCGCGGCGGTCGCTGAGCGGCGCACCGGCTCCGGCGTCCACCAGCCCTGACCTGCGGTTTCGGGGCGCCAGTGCCGGTTTGGAGGGGTCGTCCGGCGCTGGTACCGTTGTCCCTTGCGTGCGCGCTCAGGTCGTGCGCGCATGCAGGCTCCACCCAGAGCCGTTCACGCAGGGGTGCCCCACGCCCGGTCCCGAACGGCTTTGCCGCCCTCTAACGGCAGAATCCGACCGAACGAAAGAACATCACGTGGCAAACATCAAGTCGCAGCTCAAGCGGATCAAGACGAACGAGAAGCGCACCGAGCGCAACAAGGCCGTCAAGTCCGAGCTTCGCACCTGGGTCCGCAAGTTCCGCGAGGCTGCTGCCTCGGGTGACAAGGACGCCGCTGACGCTGCCCTCAAGGCTGCCAGCCGCAAGCTGGACAAGGCCGTGAGCAAGGGCGTCATCCACCAGAACCAGGCCGCCAACCGCAAGTCGGCCATGGCGAAGAAGGCCGCGTCGATCTGACGCTCCGCAGTCTTGCCTGAGCGGGCCCGTCACCGTCGGTGACGGGCCCGCTCCGCGTCGTGCCGAGGAGGCTCGACGTGTCGCAGTCAGCCCAAGAGGGCCCGCGCGGCGGCGATGACCTCGTCGTAGCGCGCTCGCGCCAGCACGGCGCCCTCCCGGCGCACGGCGTCCGGGGCGACGCGGATGAGCCGGTTGACGCGCACCTCGCTCGGGCGGCCCTGCCGGTCCCAGGCGCCGGTGCCGATGTCGACCCACTCCCGCCCTGACCGGCGCTCCTGCCGCGCGTCGCGGTCGTGGTCCTTGCTCGTCAGCTGCAGCCCGACGAGCCACGGGCCCTCGTGCCCGATGAGGAGCACCGGCCGGTCCTTGCCCTGGCCGTGGTCCTCCTCGAAAGGCACCCACGTCCACACGATCTCGCCCGGGTCGGGCCGGCCGTCCGGGCGGGGCGCGTACGTCGTGTCGGGCAACCCGGTGGCGTCGCCGGGGTACGGGCTGCCCGTCGACGGCGCACCCGTGACGTGGCCCCGGGGACGGCTCGGAGCGGGCGACGAGGGCGCCGAGGCGCGGGACGAGCCGCGCAACAGGTCGAGGAGGCGGCGCAGGACGCCGCCGGAGGAGGTGGACATGGGAATCACCGTAGCCACGCCAGCGTTACCGTGTGCGCCAGAGCCCGGGTCGACGGCGATCCGCACACGCCACACGTACCAGCCGACCGCTTCCACCCCCGGAGTCCGTCCTTGAGCCCCGCCCGCCGCCGCACCGCACTCGCCATCCTCGCCCTGTCCGTGGGCGGGTTCGCCATCGGCACCACCGAGTTCGTGACCATGGGCCTGCTCCCGCAGATCGCCGAGGGCACCGGCGTCGACATCGCCACGGCCGGGCACTACGTGTCGGCGTATGCGCTCGGCGTCGTCGTCGGTGCGCCCCTCATCGCGGTCATCGCCGCGAAGGTCCCGCGCAAGGGGCTGCTCATGGGACTCATGGGGTTCTTCGCGGTGGCCCACCTGGCGGTCCTCTTCGCCAACACCTACCCGACCGTCATGGCGGCCCGGTTCCTCGCCGGCATCCCGCACGGAGCCTTCTTCGGCATCGGCTCGGTCGTCGCGGCCTCGCTCGTGTCGCACCAGCGCCGCACCGCCGCGGTCGCGACGATCCTCGGCGGCCTCGGCGTCGCCAACATCGTCGGCGTCCCGCTCGCGACCGTCCTGGGTCAGCGGCTCTCCTGGCACGCCCCGTACGTCGCGGTCGGTGTCATCGCGGCGGTCACCGTCGTGGCGGTCGCCCTCTTCCTGCCGCACCAGCCCCCGAGCGGCGAGGAGTCGATGCGCCGCGAGATGAAGGCGCTGACCCGGCTGCAGGTGTGGCTCGCCCTCCTCGTGGGCGTCGTCGGCTTCGGCGGCATGTTCGCGATGTACTCGTTCATCACCCCGACGATGACCTCGCTGGCCGGTCTCGACGAGCGCTACATCCCGTGGGTCCTCGCGGCCTACGGCACCGGCATGGTCGTCGGCATGGCGCTGGCGGGGCGGGTCGGGCGCCGGTTCGGCATCCTGCGCGGGATCGTCGTGGCACTCTCCCTCATCGCCGTGCTCCTCGCCGTCTTCGGCCAGGCGGCGCACGTGCTGTGGCTCGCTGTGACGATGGTGTTCGTCCTCGGGCTGCTGCCCTCGGTGCTCGTGCCGCTGCTGCAGACGCGCCTCATGGACGTCGCGCACGAGGGCCAGTCGCTGGCTGCCGCGCTCAACCACTCGACGCTCAACACCGCGAACGCCCTCGGTGCGTGGCTCGGCTCGGTCGTCCTCGCCGCCGGCTTCGGCTACGGGGCGCCGAGTCTCGTGGGCGCGGGTCTGGCTGTCCTGGGCGTCGGCGTCGCCGTCACGTCGCTCGTGCTCGAGCGACGCGCGGCAGGCAGCACGCCCGTCCGCGCGGCCGACGCTCCCGAGCCGGCCGCCGCGTCGACGCACTGACGCACTGACGCGCGTACGGACAGATGCATGGCTGGTCTGACGCGTCCGGTGGGAGGTGGGGCCGAGAACGCCGCCGATGGGAGGCGGGGCCGAGGACGCCGCCGAGCCTTCACTCGAGCCACTCGGTGACGAAGTGGTCGTTCGCGTGGATGTGGACGGCCTCGTAGCCACCCGGGCCCGTGCGGAACCGGTGCGGGGTGTTCGCGGGCACGACGAGCACCTGCCCCGCCCGGCCCACGACCTCGCGGGCGTCGCGTCCGGCGCCCACCGTGAACGTCGCCGATCCGCGCCGGATGACGAACGTCTCCGCATACGGGTGCTGGTGCAGACGCGGGCCGACGCCCTCCTGCGTCGTCGACTCGAGGATGAGGCTGACGCCGGCGCCGCCCGGGAGCCGCTCGTAGTTCTCGGTCCACTCCTCGCCGTCCTCGCGCCCGTCGGCGCGGCTGATCAGGGTGTCCAGGGTGCTCACGGTGGGTGCCTCCGTCCCGGGGTGGCCGGTGCCGCCCCACACGACCACGTCGACCGGGCGCGACGCGTCTCGACATCGTGCCGCGGATCGGGGCGCTGCGGGGCCTGGGACACGTGGCCCGCTCGGGCCGTGCACGGAGGGGGCCCGGAACGTGGGAGGATGGGACGATGCCGGCTCCGGCCGCGCACGACCGTCCACCCACCGCCCCACACCGCGAGGTTCGCCCCACCGTGTCGCCCATGGCCCGCTCCGCGTTGGCCCCCAACGCAACGCCGCCGGACCTGATCCGCAACTTCTGCATCATCGCGCACATCGACCACGGCAAGTCGACCCTCGCCGACCGGATGCTGCAGCTGACCGGGGTCGTCGACGCCCGCGCCATGCGCGCGCAGTACCTCGACCGCATGGACATCGAGCGTGAGCGTGGCATCACCATCTAGAGCCAGGCCGTGCGCATGCCGTGGGAGGTCGACGGCACCACCTACGCGCTCAACATGATCGACACGCCGGGCCACGTCGACTTCACCTACGAGGTGTCGCGCTCGCTCGCCGCGTGCGAGGGCGCCGTGCTGCTCGTCGACGCCGCCCAGGGCATCGAGGCCCAGACCCTCGCGAACCTCTACCTCGCGATGGAGAACGACCTCACGATCATCCCGGTGCTCAACAAGATCGACCTGCCGGCCGCCCAGCCGGAGAAGTACGCCGAGGAGCTCGCGAAGCTCATCGGCGGCGAGCCCGAGGACTGCCTCAGGGTGTCCGGCAAGACCGGCGAGGGCGTGGAGCCGCTCCTCGACCAGATCGTCGCGCAGCTGCCGGCTCCGCAGGGCGACGCGAACGCGCCGGCCCGCGCCATGATCTTCGACTCGGTCTACGACACCTACCGCGGCGTCGTCACGTACGTGCGCGTCGTCGACGGCAACCTCAACCCGCGCGAGCGCATCGTCATGATGTCGACGAAGGCCACGCACGAGCTGCTCGAGATCGGCGTCATCAGCCCCGAGCCGGTGCCCTCCAAGGGCCTGGGCGTCGGCGAGGTGGGCTACCTCATCACCGGCGTCAAGGACGTGCGCCAGTCGCGCGTCGGAGACACCGTCACCAACGCGAGCAAGCCGGCCACGAAGGACCTCGGCGGCTACCGCGACCCCAAGCCGATGGTCTTCTCCGGTCTCTATCCCATCGACGGGTCCGACTACCCGGACCTGCGCGAGGCGCTCGACAAGCTCAAGCTCAACGACGCCGCGCTCGTCTACGAGCCCGAGACCTCCGCCGCGCTCGGCTTCGGCTTCCGCGTCGGCTTCCTCGGCCTGCTCCACCTCGAGATCGTCCGCGAGCGGCTCGAGCGCGAGTTCGGGCTCGACCTCATCTCGACCCAGCCCAACGTCGTCTACGACGTGACCATGGACGACGGCAAGCAGATCCACGTCACCAACCCGAGCGAGTTCCCCGAGGGCAAGATCGCCGAGGTGAAGGAGCCGATCGTGCGGGCCACGATCCTCGCCCCGAGCGAGTTCGTCGGCGCGATCATGGAGCTGTGCCAGCAGAAGCGCGGCAACCTGCGCGGCATGGACTACCTCTCCGAGGACCGCGTCGAGATGCGCTACACGCTGCCGCTCGCCGAGATCGTCTTCGACTTCTTCGACCAGCTGAAGTCGCGCACTCGTGGCTACGCCTCGCTCGACTACGAGCCCGACGGCGAACAGGTGGCCGACCTCGTCAAGGTGCAGATCCTGCTGCAGGGCGAGTCGGTCGACGCGTTCAGCGCCATCGTCCACAAGGACAAGGCGTACGCGTACGGCGTGATGATGGCCGGCAAGCTCAAGGACCTCATCCCGCGCCAGCAGTTCGAGGTGCCGATCCAGGCCGCCATCGGCTCGCGCATCATAGCCCGCGAGAACATCCGCGCGATCCGCAAGGACGTGCTCGCCAAGTGCTACGGCGGCGACATCAGCCGCAAGCGCAAGCTGCTCGAGAAGCAGAAGGAGGGCAAGAAGCGCATGAAGATGGTCGGCCGGGTGGAGGTGCCGCAGGAGGCCTTCGTGGCTGCCCTCTCGAGCGACGGCGACAAGGGCGAGAAGAAGAAGTGACGCGTGGTGCCCCGCCGTGAGGTGGTGCACCGCCCCACTCGTCTGGCCCCGATGGTTACCCGTCGGTAGCATCGCGTCATGCCCGACGTCTATGCCCTGTACCGACGCCTCGAGCCGCGCCCGTTGGGGCTCTGGGTCTTCGCCCACGCCTTCACGACGGCGGCGCCGTACTTCCGCAGCGTGCGCCCCCGCATCGTGTCGGTCGCGCCGAACCGGGCCGTGGTCGTCGTGGCCAAGCGTCGGCGCGTCCACAACCACATCGGCACCGTGCACGCCATCGCGGCGTGCAACGGACTCGAGGCGGCGATGGGCCTGCTCGCCGAGGCCAGCATCCCGGCCACCCACCGGTGGATCCCCAAGGGGATGGAGGTGCGCTACCTCGCGAAGTCGACGACCGACCTGACGTGCACGGCCGAGACCGACCCCGCGGCCTGGGCGGACGGCCGCACCGACGTGCCCGTGCGGGTCACCGCCACGCGGACCGACGGCACCGTCACCGTCGAGGGCGTCATCCACCTCCACGTCACCCCGCGCTGAACCGTCGAGAGGCCACGTCCGGTCGTCTGCACACCGTCGAGAGGCCACGGGCTGCGGCCTTGCCAGGCGTGGTCGTGGCGCGGCCGTGGCCCCTCGTCCGTCAGTCGGCGAGGAGCTTGGCTCGCAGGCGCCCGGTGTCGGCGTCGGTCCATCCCTGGGTGTCGAGCCAGCCGAGCGCGCCACCGTAGCGGGCCTCGAGCGTGCCGAGCAGCAGCCGCATCGTGTCTGTCGTCGGCGACTGCTGGGCCACGGTCTTGTCGCGGAGGTTGTCGGCATAGGCCGGCTTGGCGCGCAGCCGGTCCATGATGGCCGCGACCCGCTCCGCCGAGGCGGCGAAGTCGGCGACGACGAGGTCTGCTGGCACCCCGACCACCGTGAGTGCGAGGCCGACGACGGTGCCGGTGCGGTCCTTGCCCGCCGCGCAGTGGACGATCGAGGCGCCCTCGCTCGCGGCGACCGCACGCAGGGCGGCGACCACGGAGTCGGGACGCTGGGCGAGGTAGGACAGGTAGTGCTCGGACCAGAAGGCGTCGTGGCTGCGGCGTCGCTCCTCCTCGGCCTCGGCATCCGTGTCGGCGTCGTTCTCGGCGGACGCCGCATCGGACTCCGCACGGGCACGCTCGGCCGCGTCGCGGGCTCGGCGCTCGTCGGTCTCCCAGGGCAGGGCCCGCTCGGCTGCGGGGATGCCGGACTCCGAGGTGTCCTCGCGGTACATCGTCAGGTGGTGGTAGCGGACCGCGGGCTCGGCGAGGAGGGGGCCGTCGCCCTCCTTGGCGACCTCGACGTGGGTGCGCAGGTCGACGACGTCGCGGACGCCGACGACATCGACGAGGTGACGGACCGACGCGGGCGAGAGGTCCTGGAGGTTGTCGGAGCGGATGAGCCGGCGCGGGCGGACCCTGGCGCCGTCGCTCGTGGGCAGGCCGCCGAGGTCGCGCATGTTGACGACGCCGTCGATCTCGATCCAGTTGGGCCGGTACACGCTCCGACCCTACGGGACGCGGGCGACGGAGTGACAAACCGGTTGTACCGGCCAGTGTGACGTCGTATATCTTGATATCGAGATAAATGACGAGGGGAGCCCACCACCGTGACGACGCCCGAGCTGGTCGCAGAACCATTGACGCGCAACGGGATTCCGGTCGACCGTGACCTGCGCATCCTGGCGATGGGTTCGTTCGCCAACCGGTTCGGGGCGGGTGCCGTCATGACGACCAGCGCCCTGTACTTCACCCGTCAGGTCGGCTTCTCCGCCACCGAGGTGGCGCTCGCGATGTCGGTGGCCGCCGTGGTCGGGATCGTCGTCCAGGTGCCCGCCGGGCACCTCGGCGACGTTCGCGGCCCGCGCCGGGTGCTCACGGTCTTCATGACCGGCGCCGCCCTCTTCAGCGCGCCGCCGGCGTTCGCCCGCACGCCGTGGATGCTTGCCGTCCTCCTCGGGCTGCTCACGGTGTTCGAGCGGGGCGCGGGGGCCGTCAACCAGGGTGTCATCGCCCAGCTGGCGACCGGCGGGCGCGGCGTCCTGTTCAAGGCCTACCTGCGCGCCGTCACGAACACGGCCCTCGGCCTCGGATCCGTCCTCGGCGGCGCCGCCCTCGTCATCGACCGACCGTGGGCGTACGTCTCGGTCTTCTTCCTCAACGCCGTCTTCACCGCCCTCGCGGCGTGGAACACGACGCGCCTTCCCGACCTGCCCCCATACGCCCGCGGCGCCGGCGAGCCGCGCCTCGCGGTGCTGCGCGACTGGCCCTACGTCGTCGTGACCGTCCTGACCGGGCTGTTCTCCCTGCACTTCTTCGTCATGGAGCTCGGCCTGGCCCTCTACGTGTCGCAGCGCACGGCGGCCCCACCGGTCATGGTCGCCGTCATCCTCGTCGTCAACACCGCCGCGGTGGCCCTCTTCCAGGTGCGCCTGTCGCGGCGCGCCGACTCGGTCGAGGCGGGGGCACGGGCACTGCTGCGCGGGGCGTGCTGGATCGCCGCCGGGTTCGCCGTCGTCGCCCTCGCCGACCGCGGCCCGGCCTGGCTGGCGATCGGCGCCCTCGTCGTCGGGGCACTCGTGCACGTCGTCGGGGAGATGGTCGGCTCGGGCGGCCAGTGGGGCCTGCAGATGGGGCTGGCGCCGCACGAGCGACAGGGGCAGTACCAGGGCTTCGCCGGCCTCGGGTTCAGCGTCATGTCCGTCGTGGCACCACCCGTCGTCACCCTCTTCTGCGTCGGGCTCGGGGAGACGGGCTGGCTGCTGCTCGCGCTGTTCATGCTTCTCATCGGCGCGGTCTCGGTGCCCGTGTCGCGGTGGGCGCTCGCGAGCCGCGGGCGTTACGGCGTCAGGACGCACTCGGGCTGACGACCTCCCGGGTGACAGGCATGGACGCATGCTTTGATGTGCGCGTGCAGTGGAAGCGCGTGCTCGGCCGGCGGCGGCCAGAAGCGTCCGAGAGCCCGGCGTCCGAGGCGGTGGACACCCCAGCGGCAGCGGCCGGGCGGTCCTCCGGCGAGGCGGCGCCGGAGCGTCCGAACGGTGCAGCCGGGCCGCCGGACGCGACCGACGCCGTGCTCGACGCCGTGCTCGACGACGGGGTCGACGACGGGCCCGACGCCAAGGGCTACGCCACCGGTCCGGAGTTCGTCGACGAGCCGGCACCATGGCTTCCGCCGACCGTGCAGGACCTGGGGAGGCTCGCGGGAGCAGCCACCTGGTCGGAGTCGCGCCCTCACCTCGAGGCGCTTCGGATGGTGAACGAGGCCGTCGCCCGCAAACCCGACGGGCGCGTCCTCGTCACGGGTGCGGCGGACGTCGACGCCTGGGCGTCCGTCCACGAGCAGGCCTGGCC
>JAEXXY010000467.1 GCA_023451855.1 Actinomycetes bacterium | reverse complement strand
CGGGGCCTTCCTCGCCGACGACACCATGGTCGGCAGCTACGAGCTGGCGCACGGCTGGGTGCACATCGCACCGGTCAAGATCGGCAAGCGTGCCTTCCTCGGCAACAGCGGCATGACCGCGCCCGGTCGGCGCGTGCCGAAGTTCGGGCTCGTCGCGGTGCTGTCCGCGGCGCCGCCGAAGTCGAAGGCGGGATCGAGCTGGCTCGGCAGCCCGCCCGTCCGGCTGCGACGCCCCCCGCAGGGCAGCGACGACGAGCGGACCTTCCGACCGCCGTTGCGGCTCAAGGTCTTCCGCGGCCTCGTCGAGCTGTGCCGCATCGTGCCGGTCATGGTCACCGTCGCCCTCGCCTTCGGGGTGCTCGTGGCCCTCGAGGCCCTCGCGCTGCGCTGGGGGTGGGTCGTCGCGGCCCTGCTCGGCGGGGTCGTCCTCGCGGCCACCGGGGCCGTGGCCGCCGCCGTCACGACGCTCGCGAAATGGGTCGTCGTCGGGCGCATCCGCGCGGTCGAGCACCCGCTCTGGAGCTCGTTCGTGTGGCGCAACGAGGTGGTCGACGCGTTCGTCGAGATGGTCGCCGGCCCGTGGTTCGCCTGGACCGCCACCGGTACGCCCGCGATCAACGTGTGGCTCCGCACCCTGGGCGCCCGGATCGGCCACGGTGTGTGGTGCGAGACGTACTGGCTGCCCGAGGCCGACCTCGTCAGCCTCGGCGACGGCGCCACGGTCAACCGGGGCTGCGTGCTGCAGACCCACCTGTTCCATGATCGGATCATGAGCATGGACAGCGTCACCCTCGACGAGGGCGCCACTCTCGGGCCCCACGGGGTCATCCTCCCCGCGGCCTCGATCGCCCGCACCGCCACCGTGGGGCCCGGCTCGCTCGTGCTCCGTGGCGAGAGTGTGCCGGCCGGCAGCCGGTGGACCGGCAACCCCATCGCCCCCTGGCACGAGAAGCCGAGCGCCTGAACGGTGAGCGTTCCCGACCGCACCCGCCGCACCCGCCGTGCCGACCACCCCGTCCTCGACGCGTACACGCCCGAGCGCGGCGACCCCGGCTACCGCGTCGAGCACTACGACCTCGACCTCGACTACCGGGTCTCGAGCAACCGGCTGTCGGGTCGGGCCATCCTGACCGTCCGCGCGCTCGCGCCCCTCGAGGCGCTCAAGGTCGACCTGGTGGGCCTGCGCGCGGGCAAGGTCACGGTCGACGGGTCACCGGTCAAGTGGACCCAGCGCAGCGACGCCGTCACGGTCCGCCTCGCGCGTCAGCTCGAGGCCGGCGCGACCGCCGAGCTCACCATCACCTACTCCGGCACCCCCGGGCCCACGCGCACCCGGTGGGGCACGCTCGGCTGGGAGGAGCTCGCCGAGGGGGCGCTCGTCGCCTCGCAGCCGACAGGCGCACCGACGTGGTTCCCGTGCAACGACCACCCGAGCGGCAAGGCGACCTACCGCATCGCCGTCGAGTGCGACTCCCCCTTCGCCGTCACGGCCACCGGCGTGCTCACCGAGACCCGGGTGCGTGGCAGCCGCACCCGGCGCGTCTTCGAGCAGGCGCACCCGATGGCCACCTACCTCGCCGCCGTCCACGTCGGCCGGTACACCGAGCAGGTCCTCGCAGACATGCCGCTGCGAGTGCGGCTCCTCGTGCCCGTCGGCAACGGCGCTTCGGCCCGGCACGACCTCGACCGGCTGCCACAGATGATGGCGGTGCTGGCCGAGCGCTTCGGGCCGTACCCCTTCCCCGACTACACCGTCGTCGTCACCGCCGACGACCTCGACATCCCGCTCGAGGCCCAGGGCATGGCGACCTTCGGGGCCAACTGGCTGCCCGGCGACCGACGCCATGAGCGGCTCGTCGCCCACGAGCTGGCGCACCAGTGGTTCGGCAACAGCCTGACCCTGGGCACGTGGAGCGACATCTGGCTGCACGAGGGGTTCGCCTGCTACGCGGAGTGGCTCTGGGCAGAGGCCGCCGACGGCGTCCCGGCGTCGGTCAGTGCCCGCGAGCACCACGCACGCTTGGCGGCCCTGCCCCAGGACCTCGTCCTGACCGACCCGAGCCCCCGCGACCTCTTCGACGACCGGGTCTACAAGCGGGGCGCCCTCACCCTGCACGCGCTGCGCACGCACCTCGGCGATTCGACGTTCTTCGACCTGCTGCGCGACTGGACCGCGACCTACGCCGACGGCACGGTGACCACCGACGCGTTCGTCGACCTCGCGGTCGAGCACGCTGTCCGAGGCGGCGGCCAGGAAGCCGAATCGGCAACGGTGCGTGGACTGCTCGCCGACTGGCTCGACGAGCGACCGCTGCCCGGGCTGCCGGGGCAGTCAGAATCGCTCGGGCCACCCGGGCTGTCCAGACTGCGCCGGCGACGCGAGATGCCCGGCCTGCCCTGACGCCAGCAACCACGCCAGGCCCGCGGAGCCGCCGCCGAGCAGGGCGACCGGCACCGACGCGTCGGGCCGGGCCAGGGCCACGGCCCCGACGAGCCCGGGCAGGCCGTGCGGGTC
>JAEXXY010000317.1 GCA_023451855.1 Actinomycetes bacterium | reverse complement strand
GGGCCCGCAACCCGAGGCGCGGGCGGGCGGGGGCCCGCGGGGGCGGGCACCGGCCCTCGGTGCGTCGGGAGGATCGGTCAGCCCGTGACCTCTTCCGGACGGTAGGCGGGCGCCCGGCGGTGGACGGCGTCACCGACGCGGTGCACGCGCAGCGCGTTCGTCGAGCCCGGGATGCCGGGGGGCGAGCCGGCGACGATGAGGACGCGGTCGCCCTCGGAGACCCGGTGCTCCGGGATGAGCTTGAGGTCGACCTGCATCGCGAACTGGTCGGTGTGGTGCATGCGTGGCACGAGGTAGGTCTCGATGCCCCAGGTCAGGGCCAGCTGCGAGCGGACGCGAGGCTCGGAGGTGAAGGCGAGCATCGGCAGCCGCGGGCGCAGGCGCGCCATGCGGGTGGCCGAGCCACCGGTCTCGGTGAAGGTGATGAGGAACTTCGCCCCGACCACGTCGCCGATCTCGACCGCCGCCTTGCTGACCGCGCCACCGACCGTCTTCGGGTTGGTCTTCATCCGGGCGATCTTGTCGTAGCCGCGCTCCTCGGTGGTCTCGATGATGCGTGCCATGGTGCGCACCGCGTCGATCGGCCACGCCCCGACGGACGTCTCGCCCGAGAGCATGAGGGCATCGGCGCCGTCGAGGACGGCGTTGGCGGCGTCGGAGGCCTCCGCGCGCGTCGGGCGCGGGTTCTCGATCATCGACTCGAGCACCTGCGTGGCGACGATGACCGGCTTGGCCTCGCGGCGGGCCAGCTCGATGGCCTGCTTCTGCACGAGCGGGACGTCCTCGAGGGGCATCTCGACGCCGAGGTCACCGCGAGCGACCATGATCCCGTCGAACGCGGCGACGATGGCCTCGAGGTTCTCGACGGCCTGCGGCTTCTCGATCTTGGCGATGACCGGCAGGCGGTAACCGAACTCGTCCATGATCTCGTGGACGTCGGCGAGGTCGTCGGGCGAGCGGACGAACGACAGCGCGATGAGGTCGACGCCGAGGCGCATCGCGAAGCGGAGGTCCTCGCGGTCCTTCTCCGACAGGGCCGGGACGCTGACGGCGACGCCGGGCAGGTTGATGCCCTTGTTGTTGCTGACCTCGCCGGGCACGACGGTCTCGGTGAGGACGTCGGTGTCGGTGACCTCGACGGCCTTGAGCATGACCTTGCCGTCGTCGATGAGCAGGAGGTCGCCGGGCTTCACGTCGCCGGGCAGCCCCTTGTACGTCGTGCTGACGATCGACGCGTCGCCCTCGACGTCGCGCGTGGTGATGGTGAACTGCTGGCCGATGCTGAGGGTGACGGGGCCGTTCGCGAACCGGCCGGTGCGGATCTTGGGGCCCTGGAGGTCGACGAGGATGCCGACGGCGCGGCCGGACTCGTCGCTGGCGGCGCGGACGTCGCGGTACACCTGCTCGTGCACGGAGTGGTCACCGTGGGAGAGGTTGAGGCGGGCCACGTCCATGCCGGCGTCGACGAGGGCGCGCAGCTGGTGAGGGGAGGAGGTCTTGGGTCCGATCGTGCAGACGATCTTGGCGCGGCGCATGGCTCTCACCCTATGGGGCCTGTGACCTGAGTCACCAAGGGGGTTCGCCCCGTGGACGAACCCCCTTGGTGCAGCAGCGGGACGGGCCTTCTCAGGCCGTCAGCGGACGGTCGTTCGGGCCGATCGGGCGCGGCAGCGACGAGGACCCCGTGAGCCACGCGTCGACGCCGGCGGCGGCGGCCCGGCCCTCGGCGATGGCCCACACGATGAGCGACTGGCCGCGGCCCGCGTCGCCGGCGACGAACACGCCGGGCACCGAGCTCATGAAGTTCTTGTCGCGCCGGACGTTGCTGCGCTCGTCGAGGTCGACGCCGAGCTGCTCGACGACGCCCGGGCCCTGCGGGCCGAGGAAGCCCATCGCGAAGAGCACGAGCTGGGCCGGGATCTCGCGCTCGGTGCCCGGCTTGGGCGTCAGCTTGCCGTCGACCATCTCGACCTCGGTGAGGCGCAGGGCCGCGACGTTGCCGTCGCCGTCGCCGACGAACTCGGTGGTGCTGACGGCGTAGACGCGCTCGCCGCCCTCCTCGTGGGCGCTCGCGACGCGGTAGAGCATCGGGTAGGTCGGCCAGGGCTGGCCGGCGGGGCGCTCCTCCCCCGGCTGCGGCATGATCTCGAGGCTCGTCACCGACGCGGCGCCCTGGCGGTGCGCCGTGCCGATGCAGTCGGCGCCGGTGTCGCCGCCGCCGATGACGACGACGTGCTTGCCGGTGGCGAGGATCTGGTCCTGCACCTCCTCGCCGAGCGCGGCACGGTTGCCCTGCGGCAGGTAGTCCATCGCCTGGTGGATGCCGCTGAGCTCGCGGCCCGGCACCGAGAGGTCGCGCGGCACCGTGGCGCCGAGCGCGAGGACGACGGCGTCGTAGCGGTCACGCAGCTGCTGGCCGGTGATGTCGCCACCGACGTCGACGCTGTTGCGAAAGCGCGTGCCCTCGGCCTCCATCTGGGCCAGGCGCCGGTCCAGGACCGACTTCTCCATCTTGAACTCGGGGATGCCGTAGCGCAGCAGGCCGCCGGGCTTGTCGGCACGCTCGAAGACCGCGACGGTGTGGCCTGCCCGGGTCAGCTGCTGGGCGGCCGCGAGGCCCGCGGGCCCCGAGCCGACGACCGCGACCGTCTTGCCGGACAGGCGCTCGGGCGGCAGCGGGTGCACGAGGCCGCCGTCGAAGGCGCGCTCGATCGTCGTGACCTCGACCTGCTTGATCGTCACGGCCGGCTGGTTGATGCCGAGGACGCACGCGGTCTCGCAGGGGGCGGGGCACAGGCGTCCGGTGAACTCCGGGAAGTTGTTCGTCGCGTGGAGCCGCTCGATGGCATCGGACCAGTCGCCGCGCCACGCCAGGGTGTTCCACTCGGGGATGAGGTTGCCCAGCGGGCATCCGGAGTGGCAGAACGGGATGCCGCAGTCCATGCAGCGTCCGGCCTGGCGCTGGAGCTGGCCGCGCTCCTGCTCCTCGTAGACCTCCTTCCAGTCCCGGATGCGCACCGGGACCGGACGACGGGTCGGGAGCTCGCGCTCGCGGGTGGTGAGAAAGCCCTGGGGGTCAGCCACGGGAAGCCTCCATGATCCGGTTCCACACGTCGGCGCCGTCGGGGTCGAGGCCCTCGGCCTCGGCCTCGGCGCGGACGTCGAGGACGCGCTGGTAGTCGCGGGGAAGGACGAGCGTGAACCGCTCGCGGGCGGACGCCCAGTCGTCGAGCAGCGCCTGGGCGACCGGCGAGCCGGTCCACTGCACGTGACCCTCGAGCAGACCGCGCAGGGTCTTCTCGTCGTCGGGACGCAGCGGGCCGAGGTCGACGAGCTCGGAGTTGACGAGGCGTGGGTCGAGGTCGAGGACGTAGGCGACGCCGCCGGACATGCCGGCCGCGAAGTTGCGGCCCGTGGCCCCGAGGACGACGGCGACGCCGCCGGTCATGTACTCGCAGCCGTGGTCGCCGACCCCCTCGACGACCGCGTGGGCGCCGGAGTTGCGGACGCAGAACCGCTCCCCCACGACGCCACGGAGGAACAGCTCGCCCGTCGTCGCGCCGTAGGCGATGACGTTGCCGGCGATGACGTTCTCCTCGGCGACGAGGCGCGCCTCCTTCGCCGGGCGGACGACGACGCGTCCGCCGGACAGACCCTTGCCGACGTAGTCGTTGGCGTCGCCGAACAGCTGCATCGTGACGCCTGCCGGCAGGAACGCCCCGAAGGACTGGCCGCCGGAGCCGGTCATCGTCAGCTCGATGGTGTTGTCGGGCAGTCCGTAGGGATGCGCCTTGGTCACGTGGTGGCCGAGCATCGTGCCGACCGTCCGGTTGACGTTGCGCACCGCGATGCTCGAGCGCACCTGCTCGCCGCTCTCGATGGCCGGCAGCGCCCGAGTCAGCAGCTCGTTGTCGAGGGCCTTGTCGAGGCCGTGGTCCTGGGT
>JAEXXY010000310.1 GCA_023451855.1 Actinomycetes bacterium | reverse complement strand
CCATGGGACCTATCCACTATGTGGTGATCGCTTTCGATCACCCCGACTTCCACCGGCAACTGGCGGCCGAGCTGGCGAAGCTCGTCGACCAAGAGATCGTGAGACTGCTTGACCTCGTGTTCGTCGGCCGTGCAGCGGACGGCACCGTCTCAGCCCTCGAAGTCGACTCCCTTCCGGATGGAGGCGCCGCTTACGCAAACGTCAACGGCGAGTACGGAGGCTTGGTGAACGAGGAGGACCTCGCCGACGTAGCTCAGTCCCTGGAGCCGGGCACTTCGGGCGCGCTCCTCATCTGGGAGAACACGTGGGCCGATCGCTTTGTCGCCGCCATCGTCGCGACGGGAGGCCTCGTGATCGACGAGGGTGTGATTCCCGCTGAGACCGCGGCGCCGGCGCTCAACGAGCTGCGAGAGGGCGCTTGAGGGCCCTCCTGCCTTCGGCACTCAGGCATCATTCGGACCGAGAGGAAACGTCATGATCGGACGACCGTTCCTGCGGCTGGGGCGGCCGAGCCTGCTCCAGACCGCCGCCCGAACCGCGGTCGTGGCAGGCACGGCCACGGCGGTAACGGGCGGAATGATGCGCAGGCGTGCACGGATGGACCAGCAGGAGGCGGAGGCCAGCGCCTACCGTGACCAGGTCACGGCGAACGCCGTGTCGCCGACCCCGACGGCAGAAGCGTCCAACCTCATCGAGCAGCTCCAAGAGCTGGGGAAACTGCGGGATGACGGAGTGCTGACTGAAGAGGAGTTCGCCTCCCAGAAGGCCCGGTTGCTCAACCAGTGAGCACATCGGCGGGGCAGTGCCACGCCCGCGGTCCCTCTGGCCTGAGCAGTCCCGAGGCGCCGACAGGCAAGGGACAGTTGCGCCTTCGTGCCCACCCAACGAGCATGACCGCGCCGATCGGACCACGGCAACCCAGCGAAGACAGCGGCAAGGGCCGATCATTGGGATGAACTGCGCAGTGATCCCCACGAGCCGCGCCATCGGCAGCCAGGACCGCAGGCCGATGGCGAGGAAGAAGGGGCCGTGACAGCTGCGGACAGCGAAGCCTGGAGGACTTTGGGCACCACAAAGCCCCCGGTCTTCGAAGCAGTCACCTGGCAGGCGACGCGGGCAACGCGCTGCCGGGCAGGAGGGAGGCAGCCGAACAACGGCTCCAGTTCCGCCGGACCCGACGATGCAAGGTACAGAGCGAACCCCAGCACGGTCGCCGTGTCGACGAGGACTCGCCATCTGCCGTCCCCGCTAGGACTGAGTACAGGACCACGATGTCAGCCGCGCTGGCCATCGGGCTGAGAAGGACGCCCACGCCAGCCTGGACGTTGACGTGAGGAAATCTCGAGCCCGTCCCCGACTCCCGGGTTCTGGTGCCTACCGCGCACGGTCGCGGAAGCGACGGCCGCTCCAGCCCCGCGGCGGCCTCACTCGCCGAACGCCGCGCGCAGCGCAGCCTCTTGCTCCTTGCCAAGGTTGGTCTCCACGAGCCGGCCGGTGTGGCCGACGAACTCGTCGGAGACACGGTCCATGACTGCGTCACTCGTTATGAGGAACAGAGCCGAGGCGCCGGGCGTCACCTGCTCGCGAACACGCTTGATGAAATCATCATCGATTCCCACGTCCGTGAGGGAGCCGGCGAGCCCTCCCGCAGCCGCGCCGATGGCCGCCCCGAGAAGGGGGACGAAGAAGAGGATGCCGAAAAGCAGACCCCAGAACGCGCCGCCAAGCGCTCCTCCTGCGGTGAGGTTGTTGGCCTGACGGGTCTTCGGCTTCTTGGCCCCGGGCGCCCAGCTGACGGTAGCCGCGTCGTGAACCTGCACCAGGTTGCGCTTTTGCAGGTCCAAGAGCTTGGCCTCGGCCTGTTCTGCCCCATCGGGGGACTCGAACTTCCAGACGGTGAGGGTGGACATTTCGTACCTCCAGGTCGGTCATGGATTGGAGTCGGTGGGTTGGAGCCTGTCCGCCCAAAGGGGGTATTCACCTCACCTTGTGCGTATGAGCCGTGCCAGGACCGGCGGACGCCCCGCAGCGTCTCCGCTGCGCCTGGGTCTGCTCGAGCGATACGACGAGCTGCGGACGTGGACCACCTGGCGTGAGGCCGCCGCGCACCGTCTGATCCGGCGCATCGCAGGGCCAGGCGAATGCGGCCCGGCGCTCTGACCGGGGGATGTGAGGACCGCCCCCCAAGTCCGAGCCACACGCGGTGGGAACGCTGCGTGGCATGTGCACGTGCCGGCTGGAGGAGTATGGCGACACACGAAAGACGCCGCCGCTCGGAGGGCGCCGAAGCCTTCGCGACTAACCGGTCGCGCCACGGGCGCCGTTGTTACAGAGGCGACCTCAAGACACGCCGCCGTGGCCGGGTCCCATCCCGATCTGGCCCAGGCCCGCAGGCTGGGCATGACGAAGGCCGGAAAGTGCACCCGCCAGCAACACCACAGCCGAACAGCACCGGCTGGACACCCATCGGCGGTGCGGGCCTCACCCGCTGCGGATCAACCCGTCGACGGTCGGGATCCGGCCTCAGCGGGCGACGAGCCGGACCGGTGTCGTCGGAATCGGGTCGAAGTAGCCGAAGAAGGAGCGGGCGACCTCCGGATTCGTCACGTCGGTCGCGGCGGCCAGAACGGCGTCGGCGTCGGCGAAGTCCGCGCTCAGGTCGCGGACGCGGGCCGCATCGATCGCGATGGTGGCATCAACCCCGTCGGGGGCCGTGTCGTGGAAGACGGCCACCCCCCGGCGCAGCTGGACGGCACAGGACTCGCCGATGTCGGCGAACCGGAACGCCACCGTGAGGTCGGTGTCGCGGGCCTTGTCGGCGTCCAGGCGGACCCGCAGGCCGGCGACGATGTGCGCGGGGGGAATGGCGCTCAGGACGTCGGGGGGCTGGAACTCGTAGGTCTGGGAGTAGTCGATCGAGTCCTCGAGCTCGTTGGCGCCGCCGATGGCCATCGCGCGCCAGTAGATGTTCTTCTGCCGGAAGCCCCACTGTCGCAACGCGTCCGCCTTGGCCTGGCGGGCCTTGGTGTCACTGGTGTCGGCGCGCACCAGATGGGTCAGCAGCTCGGCGGCCCAGCCGTACTCGCCCTCGTCGTGAGCGCGCTGCGCCTGCTCGAGCACGGCGTCCCGACCGCCGAGGGCCTCGACGTATCTGCGGGCGCGGTCGGCGTGCAGGGGTGCCGCGAGCTCGGTGGCGTCGCCGGTGAACCAGCCCACCGTCCCGTCGTAGATCGCCCGCACACAATGCTCAGGTGCGCCGTAGTAGGGCTGCAGCCAGGGATCGTCGCGCAGGTGGGCGGGCAGCCGCTTGGCCACGAGGTCGACCAACTCCGGTCCGGTGGCGCCCTGGTTGATCTGTCGGATCGACTGGTCGTGGAGGAACTGGATCGCGTCGCGGTAGTTCGTGATGCGCTCGACGATGAACTCGTTGCCGACCCAGGGCCGCATGTGCGAGCCGGAGTAGGAGTCGGCGTCCACGGCGTAGGAGAGCAGCGTATCGACACCGGCTCGCCAGGCCTCGACGTCGCGGTACGCCGTCCCCCGCAGCGTGTAGAGGTTGGGGAACGACTCGCCCTGGATGGTCTCGGAGCCGTGCACGTGCCGCAGCTCGGGCAGCCAGAGGTCGATCTCGTCCTGGGCGTCGCCGTAGGCGTGGAAGGCCACGATGTGCAGCCCGGCGATGTCGATCTCGGTCACGTCACCGACGGTCCGGGTGGGCATGTGGGTGGTCTTGGTGCCTGGCTTCGGGAACGGGCCGAGCCCACCCTGGATGACGCCCTCCGGCCCGAAGCCGGCGTACGGCACCAGGCTGGTCCGCGCCGTGAGGATCGGCCCGATCAGGCCGGAGTCGTTGATCAGCCACTCCTCGAAAGTCTCGTGGGCGATGATCTCGACGTCGCCGGCCTCGACCGCCTCGCGCGTGACGCCGATCCCGCTCAGCGAGTAGCAGTGGTCGGGGTGGCGGTGGGTGAAGATGACGCCCTTGACCGGCAGATCGCTGAACTTCCGGAAGTCCGCCATCAGCTCCGCCGAGGACGTGTCCGACTCGCCCGGGTCGACGATAACGACACCGTCGTCGCCCACGAGCATCACGGTCGAGCACAGCTGGTAGCCGTGGGCGACGAAGACCCTCCCCTCCACCGGCTCGTAGATGCGTCGCGCCATCTGGCGCGCCCACGCCGTCTGCTCCGGATGGATCGTCTCGGCCGGCTCGACCACGCTGATGCTCGGCCCCGCCTCCAGTGCGACCGGCGCGAGGCTCGCCTTGAAGGAGTCGAAAAAGCCCTCCCAGTCCTCGAGCGTGCTCAACGAATCGACCTTGCTCACCACGACCACTTCCCCGGTGCCGAGACCATGACGCCGCGCTGCGCCCAGGGGGAGTGCGACGTCCTTGCGGTCCACCGTCGAGCACCCAGAGAGCGGCGACATCACCCCATACGGGTGAACCGGCTGAACGAGCACCGCCCGCGCCCGTCGGTATCGAGGCGACGCTGGTCGTCGGACGGGTGCCGGCTCGGTGAGCCGTCCGTCCTCCGTCGGCAGAACGTCCCCTTGTCTTGCGTGCCCGCGCTCTGCGCGGCACGACCAAGGCCGGGAGGCTCTGCGGACGAGCGGCAAGTTGGCTCTAGTGCGGGTGGCGGGAATCCCCATGATGTTGTACGCCGTGAGTCGCTCAACTCCACTCTCGGTCGATGAACGGATCTACCTCTCATCGGCAGGACCGCGCGGACAGCGGCATGTGCGTGCGTCCGGCATCGCGTTCAGGCAGGCTGTCTTGGTGGTCCTCTGTCAGCTGTGCTCTATGTTTCGCCGCGCGTGAGGCGCTTCGCGGAAGGATCGTCCATGCGTGCAGCTGTGTCGCGAAGGTTCCGCCCTCGCATGACTCTGCCGGGCCTAGTCCTTGCCGTGATGGTCGGAGGTTGCGTCAGTCCAGACGGCGGGCCGCACGAGAGTTGCGGCGATGACGTCCGGCCCTTAATCAATCAGGCGGCCGAGCAGGTGGATCAGGGAGTTCCCGACCTGTCGCGGCCCGAGCGCATGGATGGCTGTGCCGGCGGGGACGGATACTTCGTCCAGCTCAGAGTGCACGATGTGAAGGCTGCGGGCGAGAGCCTCCGCGGCCTTGGATGTACACCCGCGCGCTCGGATGGTCCGGGCCCTGTTTGGCAGTGCACTGTCAAGAGCACGAAGTATGTGGTGACCTTCGGTGACCTCGAAGGCCGTGCCGAACTCACTCTTGCCTGAGCCTGCTTCGAGTGAACAACGGAGTGCACGGGGCGGTCGCTGGCAGTCAGCTGCAGACTGCGATCCGTTGCCCAGCTTCGTTTGAGGGCCTCGCCAGGTCCGCGCAGCGGCATGAGCGGTAAACGCCTCACGCTGATGGTCGGACGGTTGTCCGACGAGTGGCATGCGAGCGACCCAGGCAGCGACATGACGCAGCGTGGATGCGCCGAGAAGTCACCGAGTGGCGGCTCGAATGCCTGCAACGATTGCGGCGACGAGGAGCCCGAGGAGCAATAGCAACAACACCACCGGGGCAAGCAGCAGCATAAGCAGTAGGACAAGCACGGCGACCAGCCTGAGCGGGACGCTGGCCCCCGACCACGCGCCCTTCATCGCCGCCCAAACGGGGTTCTTTCCCAGCAGGTGAGCCTTCAGTCCCTCAATGACCGCTCTCCCGGTCGCTCCCTCGAAGGCCGCGTACTCTTCGACCTTGCGAATCCAATCATCGACCTTGTGCGACAGTTTGGCAGCCGCGGCCTGCAGTGCTGCTTCCGCGAGGCGTCCCAGAGCGGGGACAACATCCGAGGAGACGGAGGCGCGCTCGACCTTGCCGCCTGCGACCTCTGATGACGTCATGCCGCCGCCCCTCAGCCCCAGCGAATCCTGGGTGTGATCCGCTGCCCTCGTTCAGGGTATGCCACGCAGTCGCGTAGGCGGAGTGAAGCTCGCATCTGCGTGGGGAGCACTCACATGGGCACGGGCGCTCGGCAGCATGTCCGGGCGTTGTCCGGCGCTTTTGCGGCAGTGTCGATCCTGAGTTGCGCGGGCGTGTCAGTGATCAAGCCTGCTCGGGGGGTTCACTCCCTGTCATCTCTTTGACGCCAACTGGCCCCTGCTGTGGAGGAAGGCATCCGACCAATTGGCGCGTATTTCACTGGCGATCACGCGCCGGCACCGCCGCTGGAAGGGTGGAGGGAGCGGCGGCCCAAACGCCAGCCGCCTCAGTGGGAGCTGAGACACCGGCGCCCGGCTGGGGTGACGGCGGCGGCCATTGAAGGGTTGCAGGTCCCGCTGTGTCCGCGGTGGCTTTCCGGTGATGTCGACCGAGGGCGCAGGGCGGCGCCCCAGTCGTAGATCTGCGGGTGGCCGGCTCTGCGGCGGCACGGACGATCGGGCTCACGGGCTTGCGCCGCTCACCGAGCGGGGCGTCGAATCCGCCGGTGTGGATCACGGTCTCGGCCAGGACGGAGACCTTGATGTTGCGGTTCTGGCTTTCCTTCACCATCAACTGCCAAGCATCGTCGAGCGTTCGCCGTTGCGTCGTCATGACGATCCCGAGGGCGACCCCGATGCGTCGACTTGTCCGCAGCGCCACCTTGAAGTTCTCAACGTCGTCCTGCAGACGCAGAGCGCGCACTGTGGCGGTGGCGATGGCGCCGAAGATCGTCATCAGCGACTCGTGTTCGGAGGTGAATGCGCCGGGGCGCGCCGCGAACACGTTCAGCGACGCATGGCCACTCTCACCGACCGGCATCACGTAGGCCAGGAGGCTGCGGACGTCCACCTCACTAACCACCCGCGGCCCCAGCCGAGGCCACCGCGGGTCGCTGCCGAGGTCATCCACGCGGACGGTCACGCCGCTGCTCAGGGCATCACGGATGGGCCCCTCGTGTTCCTCGTCCCGGATGGTGTCCACCATCGCGGGGACGCTGCTCGTGGCCGCGATGGTCCTGATGCGTCCACCGTCGTTGCCGGCGATGGAGGCGTGGTCCGCGCGCAGCAGCTTCGCGGCGAGGTCACAGATCAGCTCTGGGGTGTGCGCGCCTTGCACGCTGTGTTCCTGCAGGGCGCGCGCAGCCTCGGCGAACTCGTCGATCGCCTGCCAGTTCTGGTCAAGGGCGCGGGGCAAGGTATCCACCTTTAGCGGGGTCCCCGGGCCGTGTATTCGACGCCGCTCCGCTCCCCACATCGTCGCGAGATTTCATGCCCGGTGTCGAAATGCGAACCAAACAGTTTGCGGCCATGCACGCACCCCGGTCCATGGCATCTCCGTCGGTCACGATCAGCCGTCTGCGCTGCCGCGATCAGACCTCTGTGACCCCACCGAGCGATGGTTAGAGGATGTTCCTTGCATGGCGGGGGAGCCGCGTCGGTCACGGGCCGGGCGGAGCGGGTGGTGAGGGGCGTGTCCATGGCATGGCCGGCTGATCTGCCAAGGGCCCGCATATCACCCGCCTTCCTTGCCGACGAAGGCCCAAGCCGTGGGCGGCTGGGCCTTCCACTGGGCTTAGGGGTGCCCAGTGACGCGCGTTGCGGCGCGGACGAGCGTAGGTCACGGACCGCGACGACTTCTTCGCCGAACCGGGCAGATCATTGTCGAGGGGGACACCGGGCTCGGGACACGCGGTGAGGTGCTCCGGGGATGGGCACCCCGTGGCTCTGCCCCTGGCCGACCAGCCGGGCGACGGCCCGGTGCGCCTGAAGGGCCCGTCACACGCCGGATGTGGGTGTTTGTCTGGCGTTGGGCCGTGCGGTGACCGAGGCTGTTGGGTGGTCGTGGTCGTCTCTGCTGGTGTGATATCCGCAAGCTGAATGACGCGAGCGACGCGTGACTGCGCGTCGAGCAGTCGCAGGTGCACGCCGACGTCGGCCAGCAGCCGCACGGTGCGGGCCA
>JAEXXY010000192.1 GCA_023451855.1 Actinomycetes bacterium | reverse complement strand
GTGCGGACGAGGTCGTCGCCCTGCACGGAGTACAGGCCGATGCCGAGGCGGTGCGGCCGCAGCGTCGGGTGCTCCTCGGCGGCGGTCTGCTCGACGGCGAAGCGCGCGTAGCGGCCCTCGGCGTCGACCTCGAACGACGGACGCAACGTGTTGACGCCGGCCGTCTCGAGCCACAGCTTGCTCCACTCGGTCAGCTCGCGGCCCGACGCGGTCTCGAGCTCGCCGAGGAGGTCCGAGAGGGTCGTGTTGCCCCACGCGTGCTTGCGGAAGTACTCCCGCAGCGCCGCGACGAACGGCTCGCGGCCGACGTAGGCGACGAGCTGCTTGAGCACCGAGGCGCCCTTGGCGTACGTGATGCCGTCGAAGTTGACCTCGACGTCCTCGAGGTGGCGCATGTCGGCGGCGATCGGGTGCGTCGAGGAGAGCTGGTCCTGGGTGTAGGCCCACGCCTTCTCCGCCGTGCCGAAGGTCGTCCAGGCGCTGCTCCACTCGGTGGCCTCGGCCTGGCACGTCGTTGAGGCCCACTCGGCGAACGACTCGTTGAGCCAGAGGTCGTCCCACCACTTCATCGTCACGAGGTTGCCGAACCACATGTGAGCCAGCTCGTGCAGGATCGTCAGGGCGCGGCGCTCGATCTTGGCCTCGCTCACCTTGGAGCGGAAGACGTAGATCTCGGTGAACGTCACGGCCCCGGCGTTCTCCATCGCGCCCATGTTGTACTCGGGCGTGAAGACCTGGTCGTACTTCTCGAACGGGTAGGCCTGGTCGAACTCCGACTCGAAGAACGCGAAGCCCTTCTTCGTGCAGTCGAAGATGTTGTCGGCGTCGAGGTGCTGGGTCAGCGACTTGCGGCAGAACACGCCGAGGGGCACGGTGCCGCGCCGGGTCTGGACCTCGTCGCGGACCTCGTCGTACGGGCCGGCGATGAGCGCGGTGATGTAGGAGGAGATGCGCGGGGTCGGCGCGAAGGACCACGTGGCCTTCTCGACGCCGTCGGCGACGCCGGCCGGCTCGGGCTGCGGCGTCGGGGAGTTGGAGATGACCTTCCAGTGCGCGGGCGCCGTCACGGTGAACGTGAAGGCGGCCTTGAGGTCGGGCTGCTCGAAGACCGCGTACATGCGGCGGGAGTCGGGCACCTCGAACTGGGTGTAGAGGTACACCTCGTTGTCGACCGGGTCGACGAACCGGTGCAGGCCCTCACCGGTGTTCGTGTACCGCCCCGTGGCCTCGATGGTCAGCTCGTTGTCGGCGGCGAGGTCGGGCAGGGCCACGCGCGAGTCGGCGAAGAGGGTGGCCGCGTCGAGGTCGGCGCCGTTGAGGGTGACGCGCTCGACCGAGTCCGCGATGAGGTCGATGAACGTGTCGGTACCGGGCTCGGAGCAGGCGAACCGCGCCGTCGTGACCGTGCGGAACGTCTCGGGGCCCGTGGTGAGGTCGAGACGGACGTCGTAGCTGTCGACCCGCAGGACCGCGGCCCGGGCGGCCGCCTCCTCGCGAGTCAGGTTCTTGCCGGGCACGAAGGGACCTCCTGGGGACGGAAAGTGCGTGGCGTGCGACGCAGGCGGGACCGGTCGGACGGCCTCGTCGCCCGGACATCCTCGCACGGGACCACCCCTGCAGCGCCACCGCGATACGCCTCGTCGAGGGCCGGTGCAGGCGTTCTCGGGCGGGTGCGAGGATGTCCACCATGACGGCGGCTCCCCCCTCACCCGTGCCCGCGACCACCTCGGCGACGATCCAGCCCGACGGCGGCGATGGCCAGGCCGTCGAGATGTGGTTCGACCCGATCTGTCCGTGGGCGTGGATGACCTCGCGGTGGCTCATGGAGGTCGAGCGCCTGCGCGACCTCCGCGTGACCTGGTCGGTCATGAGCCTGGCCGTCCTCAACGAGCACCGCCACGACCTCGACGCGGCCTACCGGGCGCGCATGGACGAGGCCTGGGGCCCGGTCCGCGTCATCATCGCGGCCGCCGAGGAGCACGGCGACCGGGTCATCAAGCCGCTCTACGACGCGATGGGCACCCGGATCCACCTGAGGAAGATGAGCGACTTCGACGCCGTCATCCGCGAGTCGCTCGAGGAGGTCGGCCTGCCCGCGGCGCTCGCCAGGGAGGCCCACCACAAGAAGTTCGACGCCGCGCTGCACCGCAGCCACAAGCGCGGGATCAGCCTCGTCGGCACCGAGGTCGGCACGCCGATCATCGCGGTCGCCGGCGTCGCCTTCTTCGGGCCCGTCGTCACGCCGGCACCGAAGGGCGAGGACGCACTGCGACTCTGGGACGGCTGCGTGCTCGTCGCCTCGACGCCCGGCTTCTTCGAGCTGAAGCGCACCCGTACGCTCGGCCCGATCCTCGACTGACCCCAGACCGACCCCAGATCAACCCCAGACCGACCCACTCACCCCGACACCCCGACGCACCCAAGGACGGACATGCGCATCCACATCGGCGGCGACCACGCGGCCTTCGACCTGCACCAGGCCCTCCTGACCCACCTGCGCGAGGCCGGCCACGACGTCGTCGACCACGGCCCGTTCTCCTTCGACGCCCTGGACGACTACCCGGTCTTCGTGCTTCGGGCTGCGGAGGCCGTTGCGGCCGAGCCAGGTTCGCTCGGCGTCGTCCTCGGCGGTTCGGGCAACGGCGAGCAGATCGCGGCCAACAAGGTGAAGGGGATCCGCGCGGCCCTGGCCTACTCGACCGAGATCGCGAGCCTCGCGCGTGAGCACAACGACGCGCAGATCGTCTCCATCGGTGCGCGGTTCACGACGGTGCCGGACGCCATCGCCATCGTCGACACCTTCATCGGGACGAACTTCTCAGATGGGGAGCGCCACGCCCGCCGTCTCGGTATGGTTTCCGCGTACGAGAACACGGGGGACTTGCCGGCGCTGCCGGACTCGGACGCGTCCTGACGACGCCCGGGCCGGCTCCCCTCCAGCCCAGCAAGGGAGGCACGTGGCGACCAACGAGAGCATCGTCTCTCGCCGTTCGGGCTACGCTGCCGGGCCCCTCCGACGCCTGAGCCTCCTCGGCCCGTGGCTGTCGCGCGCGCCGTGGGTCATCGTCGGCATCTTCCTGACGCTGGGCATCATCGGCACCGCGGCCATCTACAAGTGGCCGGTGGCCGTGCCGTGGAGCATCTACTGCTTCCTCGTCGTCGCCGCGGGCCTCTTCCTCGAGCCGCGGTTCCTCCTCGTCGTCTTCATCGGGCTCTTCCTGGCCATGGCGATCCTCGGGGTCTATCTCGGCAGCCTCAAGCCGTCGACGACCGGAGCACAGATCGTCACCGTCGCCACCATGCTGCTCATGCTCTGGCTCTCGCACGCCCGCGCCCAGGTCGGCGTCGTCGGCGTCAGCGGCGAGTCGATGCTCGTCGACATGCGCGACCGGCTGCGCGCCCAGGGCGAGCTGCCCGAGCTGCCGCCGACCTGGCAGGCCGAGGTGGCCCTCGAGTCCGCCTACGGTGACGGCTTCGCCGGCGACTTCGTCGTGGCGAGCCGGTCCACCGACGGACGCACCCTCGAGGTCGCGCTCGTCGACGTGTCCGGCAAGGGGCGCGAGGCCGGCACCCGCTCGCTGCTGCTGTCCGGGGCGCTGGGCGGCCTGCTCGGCGAGACGGAGGAGGACGGGTTCCTCCACTCGGCGAACAACCACCTGCTCCGGCTGCGCTGGGCCGAGGGCTTCGCCACCGCGGTCCACGTGGCCGTCGACCTCGAGAGCGGCAACTTCACCATCGGGTACGCCGGCCACCCCGCTGCCGCGCAGTTCGCGGCCGGCTCGGGCCGCTGGCGGATGCTGACCGGTGGGCGCGGCCCGCTCCTTGGCGTCATCGAGGAGGCGCAGTACCCGCGCGAGAGCGGCACGATCCGCCGCGGCGACGCCCTCGTCCTCTACAGCGACGGCGTCATCGAGGCCCGCGACAAGGCGCTCGTCGACGGCATCGACCGGATGCTCGGCCGTGCCGAGTCGTTCATCCGCACCGGGTTCGAGGGCCTGGCCCAGCGCCTCTGCGACCAGGCCGCCGCCGGCCTGGGCGATGACCGCGCCGTCGTCACCATCTGGCGCACCTGACGCGTCCGGCGGGGCGGCCCCGCGCGTCCACCCGGGTCGGCGAGTTCGGGCCGGGGGCGGGGCCTCACTACGATGCCCGCGTGGACGAGCAGCCCGACGACCAGACCTCCGCCGACGCGTCCGGCGTGTCCGACGGGTCGGTGCCCGCGACGCGTCGGAAGGCGCACGACG
>JAEXXY010000091.1 GCA_023451855.1 Actinomycetes bacterium | reverse complement strand
TCAGCGTGGGTGCCAACCAGCTGAACTCGACCGGCCAGGCGACGGCCATCACCACGGCGACCTCTGGCACCTTCCTCTCCGGCGTCCCGGCCTCGGAGGTCTCCGACGCGATCCTCGCGGGCTTGAGCAACCTGCCCGCGGAGGTCACGGCCGACGTGTCGTGCGACCCCGGCCTGTCGGTGGCGTACTCGCCGTCGCTGCCGCAGACCGTGACGAGCGGCACCGACCTCGTCCTCGACGAGGCCGTCACCGTCGCGGCCGACGCGCCGCAGGGCTCGACGCTGACGTGCACGACGACGTTCCTCGTCAACGGGGCCGATGCCGGACCGGGCTTCGTCCAGACCGTCCGCATCGCCGTCAACGACGTGACCCCGCCGACGGCCGCCTGCGGGCCGGGCGTCAACCCGGCGGGCAAGACGCCGCCCGGGTACGCCTCGGCCGGCTTCTACCGGCTGCTGGCGAGCGACAACCTGCCCGGGGTGATGGTGACCGTGTCCGACACGGCCTCGGCGGCCTCGTTCGGCCCGTATGCGCCCGGCACGACGATCAAGCTGACGCAGGCGCCGGGGGTCACCCCGTCGGCCGTGCCCGGCTCGGGCGCCGTCGACTGGCACGTGACGGTCAAGGGCGACCTGCTCGTCAGCGCCACCGACGCCGCCGGCAACACCGCCACGGCGACGTGCACGGTTCCGCCGAAGCAGAAGTGACGGACCCGGGGTGAGCCGAGCGGCCCGGGCGTGCGCAACCGGCACGCCCGGGCCGTTCCCCACCAGGACGCGCGCCGGGGACCCTGGCCGGGGTCCCGGACGGGGGGCCCGGCCGGGGCACAAATGGGCGCGCCGCAGCGTTGCCCGGACATGAGCGACCAGAGCACCTCCCGCCAGCCGTACGCCGTCCAGCGCACCGACGCGGAGTGGCGTGACGCCCTCTCCCCCGCCGAGTACCAGGTGCTGCGCCAGGCCGGCACCGAGCGTGCCTTCACCGGCGAGTACACCGACACCAAGACCCAGGGCGTCTACTCGTGCCGGGCGTGCGGCGCCGAGCTGTTCCGCAGCGACACGAAGTTCGAGTCGCACTGCGGGTGGCCGTCCTTCTACGCCCCGCTCGCCGGCGACAGCGTCGAGTACATCGAGGACGTCAGCTTCGGCATGAAGCGCGTCGAGGTCCGCTGCGCCACGTGCGGCTCGCACCTCGGGCACGTGTTCGAGGGCGAGGGCTACGACACCCCGACCGACCAGCGCTACTGCATCAACTCGATCTCGCTGCGACTCGAGCCCACCACGGGCACGGCGACCGACGACGCCTGAGACCGCTGCGCCTAGATTGGTGCCATGGCCGGGGACGACGACCTGCGCATCGGCACCAGGGAGCGCGAGGAGGCGCTCGCCGCCCTGGCAGCCCACCACGAGGCCGGCCGCCTCGACGCCTTCGAGTACGAGGACCGGCGTGGACGGGCCACCGACGCGGTGACGCGCGGTGATCTCACCGCGCTGTTCATCGACCTGCCCGAGCCGCGTCCGGCCTTCGACACCCTCGCCCCGGTCCGACTCCCGGGCGAGTCCCCCCAGTCCCACCAGCGCCCGGCCACGCCGCCGACGATGTCGTTCGGCCGACGCGTCGGGCGAGCACTCGTGACCCTGTCGCCGTTCATCGCGCTGCTCGTGTTCCTGCGCACGGGCGAGTGGTTCGTGTTCCTCTTCATCCCGTTGGCGGCCGGGCTCGGCAGGGCGTTCCGCGGCGACGACTGACGGTCACCCGGGCCGCGCCCCGGCGATCCCGGCACCCCTTCAGCGACCCGTCAGGACCCCTCAGCGCAGGTTGGCGACGAGCTGTGCGGGCTCGATCCGCGGTCCGGTGAAGAACGGGACCTCCTCGCGCACGTGCAGGCGAGCCCGCGACGCCCGCAGCTCGCGCATGAGGTCGACGATGCGGTGCAGCTCGTCGGCCTCGAAGGCGAGGAGCCACTCGTAGTCGCCGAGGGCGAACGAGGCGATGGTGTTGGCGCGCACGTCGGGGTAGTCGCGCGCCATCTGACCGTGCTCGCGCAGCAGGTCGCGCCGCTCGGAGTCCTCGAGCAGGTACCACTCGTAGGACCGCACGAACGGGTAGACGCAGAGGTACCGGCGCGTCTCCTCCTCGGCCATGAAGGCCGGGATGTGGCTCTTGTTGAACTCGGCAGGGCGGTGCAGGGCCGCCGAGCTCCAGACCGGCTCGAGGTGCTGGCCGAGCTCGGTGCGCAGCAGCCGGTGGTAGGCCGACTGGAGCTGCTCGATCGACTCGGCGTGCCACCAGACCATGACGTCGGCGTCGCCGCGCAGGCCCGCGACGTCGTAGATGCCGCGGACGACGACGCCCTCCGCGGCGATCTCGGCGAGGAAGCCCTCGAGCTCGGCGAGCAGGGCGTCACGGTCGTCGCCGAGGGGCGTGGCCGACGCGAACACCGACCACATGCTGTAGCGGATCGTGTCGTTGATCTCTCGCATCCGGGCCGGGGTCAGGCGCTCGCTCATGCCGCCATCATCCCAAGGCGGCCGCGGCGTCCGGCCACCGGGTCAGCACGGCGCGGGCGGCCGCGCGGCCGGAGGCGATGCAGGCCGGGATGCCGACCCCGTCGTAGGCGGCCCCGCACACCGTCACTCCCGGGGGGAGCTCGCGGGCCGCCCGGACGCGGTCCAGGTGACCGACGGCGTACTGCGGCAGGCCGCCGCCCCAGCGCTGCACGTGGACCGCCGCCGGGTCGGGCAGACCCTCCCCGAGCACGAGGTGAAGGTCGGCGAGCGCCGTGGCCACGAGGTCGTCGTCGGAGCGCTGGAGGGTCGCCTCGTCGCGGTGACGTCCGAGGGAGGCGCGCAGGAAGGTGCGGTCAGGGTGCGCGCGCGCCAGCCAGGGCCACTTGACGGTGCTGAACGTCGAGGCCTTGATCGACAACGGCTCGGTCGGTGGCACGAGGAAGCCGCTGCCCTCGAGCACCGCGGGGGGCGGCCCGTCGAGGCAGAGGGTGACGATCGCCATCGACGCGTACTCGATGCCCGCGAGAGCCGCGGCGGCATCGGGAGCCTCGTCGGCGAGCAGGCGCGCGGTCGGTCGGGCCGGGGTCGCGAGGACCACGGCGTCGAAGTGCTCGTCCACCTCCGCCGTCGTGGGTCCCGTCGTGACGACCCAGCCGGTACCGTCGGCCCGCAACCGGCGCACCACCGCGCCCGTCCGCAGCCGCACGCCCGCCTGCACCAACGCGTCGGCGAGCGCCGCCGGCAGGGTGC
>JAEXXY010000097.1 GCA_023451855.1 Actinomycetes bacterium | reverse complement strand
CTCGTCGTCGAGCACTCTCCCGCCGCCGTCGCCGACGCGTTCGTCGCGAGCCGCGTCGCCGGTGGGCGCGGGTCCCACGGGACGGTGTTCGGCACGCTCGGCGCCGACCTCTCCGGTGCCGCCGGCGCGGTGCTCGAGCGCGCCGGCTGAGGCCACATCGCCCTCGCTCGGCTCAGCTCTCGGAGAGCCGGCGCTTCTCGACCTCGACGTCGAAGTCGGCGTCGGGCCACTGCAGGTGCATCTCGCGCAGCGCCTCGAGGAGCAGCTGCTGGACGGCGAGGCGGGCGTACCACTTGCGGTCGGCCGGCACGACGTACCAGGGCGACCCCACGGTCGAGCACTTGTCGAGGGCGGCCTGGTAGGCCTCCATGTAGTCGAGCCAGCGGCTGCGTTCGTCGACGTCGCCGGGGTTGTACTTCCAGTGCTTGTCGGGGCGGTCGAGGCGCTCCTGCAGGCGGGTGCGCTGCTCGTCCTTGGACAGGTGCAGCATCACCTTGACGACCTGCGTGCCTGACCGCTCCACCTCGCGCTCGAAGGCGTTGATCTGCGCGTACCGCTTGCCCCAGACCTCCTCCGGCACGAGGTCGTGCACCCGGACGACGAGCACGTCCTCGTAGTGGGAGCGGTCGAAGACGCCGAGCTGTCCCGGGCCGGGCAGGGCCCGCTCGATGCGCCAGAGGAAGTCGTGCTTCTTCTCCTCGTCGGTCGGCGCCTTGAAGGCCGTCGCCTTGACGCCCTCGGGGTTGACCGACACGACGTGACGCATGATGCCGCCCTTGCCCGAGGTGTCCATGCCCTGCACGACGAGCAGCACCGAGCGGTGCGAGCCGGCCGTCGACTCGGCCCAGAGCCGCTCGAGCAGGTCGCCGAGCTCGGCCTCTCCGGCCGCGAGCGCCGCCGGCGGACTTGCCGCCGTCGAACGCGGGGGTCGACGACGGGTCGACGTCGGCGAGGACGAACCCCTTCCCGACCCGCAGCGCGTCCGCGAAACCGTTGAGGATGGCGCCCTCACCCACCGTCGCGGCCGCTGCCTCCGCCGCCTTGCGGGCCTTCTTCTCAGCCTTCTTGCGGCCCTTGTCAGAACCCTTCTTCGACCCCTTCTTGCCCATGGTCGTCATCCTGCCCGACCGGCAGCCGCCGCAGGGGCGACGCGCGGCACGCATCGTGGCCAGGGGTCGGCGACCGGCGACCCCGGGTGGTCATACTGGCCGCATGCGCCTCCTCGTGCCGGGCCAGAGCGGCCTCGACCCGTTCACCGAGCTCGACGCCGACGGCCTCGCGGCGGCCTACGGGCCACCGGCCGACACGTGGCTGCGCGCCAACATGGTCACGACGCTCGACGGCGCCGCCACGGGTCCCGACGGGCGCTCCGGCTCGATCAACACCGATGCCGACCACGTCGTGTTCGAGCTGCTCCGGGCGCTGAGCCACTGCGTCGTCGTGGGGGCGGGCACGGTCCGCGCCGAGGGCTACCCGGCCCTGGCCGTCGACGCATCGCTGGCCGCGCTGCGCGAGCAGGAGGGGCTGCCCGGGTCCCTGCCGCTCGTCGTCGTCAGCAACTCGGGGCGCGTGCCGGACTCGGTGCGCTCCTTCACCGACGGTTCGGTGCTGCTCGCGGTGCCGGCCGGCTCGGCGGGCCTCGAGGCGGCGCGCGAGGCGCTCGGCGCCGGCAACGTCCTCGTGCACGGCACCGACCGGGTCGACCTCCCCTCGCTCGTCGCGGGCCTCCACGACCGCGGGTGGACCCGGGTGCACACCGAGGGTGGCCCCGGGCTGCTCGGCAGCCTGCTCGCTGAGGGGCTCGTCGACGAGCTGTGCTTCACCGTGACGCCCGCCGTCGTCGGAGGCGAGGCGCGCCGGCCGGTCTCCGGTCCCGCGCTCGACGTCGGCCTCGACCTCGAGGTGCTCGTCGAGCAGGACGCGACACTGCTCGGTCGCTGGTTCGTGCGTCGCTGAGACTCAGGGCCCGACGCGTCGGGGTGGGGAGCCGAGGCCGCAGACGAACTCGCCGACGACGCGCTCCCACCGCTCGGCGTCGTGGTTCCACTCGCGGCAGTGCCGGGCCACCTGCCACCGCTCGAACCGGACGAGGTCGGGCCGCCGCGCCGCGAGCGCGACCGCGGGCCCGATCGGCACGAAGTCGTCGCCGTCGGAGTGGATGACGAGCATCCGCACGCGCAGCTCGTCGGCACGGGCCACCCAGTCGGTGCGGGCGACGTCGATGGGTTCGCGGACGCCGACCAGCCGGCGGCTGCGGGCCGAGCCCATGAGGTCGGTGGCCACGCGCACGAGGGGACCCGGCATCCCGTGCAGCCGCCCGTGGTGGCGCAGCACGACGCCCCAGTCGAGCACCGCCGAGTCGAGGGCCACCCCGACGACGCGGTCGGCGAGGGGCGAGCGGTCCAGGGCCTGCAGCACGACGGCCCCGCCCATCGACCAGCCGAAGAGGAGCAGCCGCCGCGCGCCGTGCGACACGGCGTGGGCCATGGCCGCCTCGACGTCGCGCCACTCCGAGAGCCCGAGGTTGTACCGGCCGTCCGGACCTCGAGGGGCGTCGCGGTCGTTGCGGTAGGAGGTGACGAGGCAGGTCCAACCGGCCTGGCGCAGCACCGGCACGGCCCGCAGCGTCTCCTCCCGGCGGGCCCCGCGTCCGTGGACGAGCACGGCCCAGTCACGCCCCTGCCGGCGGCCACGCGACGCGGGAGCGGCGGGGCGCACGACCCACCCGGGCAGGGGCCCCACGTCCGAGAGCACCGACACGTCCTCGTCGGGCACGCCGAGGCTGACCCTCGGCCGGTCCCAGTAGTAGTACTGGTTCCATCGGGCCGGGCCGGGCGCCAGCCGGCCCCGGTCGACCGACAGCAGCCGCCGGGTCACCGACGCGTCGTCGACCGCGACGATCTCCCCGACCCGAGCATGGCCGAGGCCACCGTCGAGCCACAGCCCGTACCGGCCGGGGACCACCGGGTCAGGCGCTGCGGCGAAGCGCACGGTCTGCTCGTCGCACTCCAGGACGACGACGTCGTCGGGCTGCAGCTCGTCCGGGGTCAGAACGCGTCGGGCGAAGTACGCGGCGGCCGCCACCGACCCGGCGGCGGCCCCGACGGCGGTGCCGGCTCCCGCCGCAGCCGCGGCGAGGAGCGGGCGCGGGACCCTCTGGCGCTCCTCCACGGGCCCCATCGTGGCAAAGCCTGCCCCGCGCGTCCCAGCAGCACCACTTTTCGGCGGTTCTCGTATCAAAACGGACGAACAGGAACACGGTAGGAGCAGGGAGCCTCGGGCGGACGCCTCCACCGGCCGGACCCGACCGCTCCCCGGTCCACCACCAGGACCGTCGACGGCGGGGACGACGACATTCGGGGTCGTGACGTCGAGCCGGCCGCCTCGGGGCCGCGCCGGGAAGCACGGGCGCCGGCCACCCACCCAACCCTCGCGTCCCACGAAAGGGGACAACCGTGCTCAACGGAATGCGCCGCGGCGCACTCTCGATCCTCGCAACCGGAGCCCTCGTCGCCGTCCCGACCGTCGCCTCCGGCGCCGGCGTCACGCCGGCCGGCTACGACGACTCGCTCGACCCGGGCCAGACCGTCCACGTCACCAAGACCGTCACCACACCGGAGATCCCGCCCAAGCCCGACATCGTGCTCGTCGTCGACGAGACCGGCAGCATGGGCTCGGCCATCGGCTCGGTGAAGGCCGACCTCGGCAGCATCATCACCTCGGTCAAGGGCGCCCAGCCCGACGCGCAGTTCGCCGTCGTCTCGTACAAGGACTTCGGCGACCCCGACCCGTTCGAGGTCAACACCGACCTCACCGCCGACCAGCCGACCGCGCAGGCCGCCGTGGACGGGCTCACGGCCGCGGGCGGCGGTGACTTCCCCGAGGCACAGCTCAACGCCCTGTGGCAGGTCGGTGACGGGGGCGACACCATCAGCTTCCGGCCCGGCTCCAGCCGGATCGTCGTCTGGTTCGGCGACGCCCCGGGCCACGACCCGAGCGGCGGCCACAGCCTGTCCGACGCCATCACCTCACTCCAGGACGCCGGTGTGCAGGTCCTCGCCA
>JAEXXY010000093.1 GCA_023451855.1 Actinomycetes bacterium | reverse complement strand
CCCGAGCACCGACCGGGCCATCAACCGGACCACCGACGAGACCACCGACCCGGCGGCCCGGGACACGACCCGCGGGAGCGCGGACAGCGCCACCGCGGTGGCTGTGAAGACGGCGACGCGCACGTCGGAGGCGCCCACGGTCGACTCACCCGCCGAGACCGACGCTTCCGACACATCCGACGCGCCGACCCCGAGCCGCCGGCTGTGGCCCGCCGCCTCGGCGGCCGTCCTCGCGCTCGCGCTGCTCGCGACGACCCTCGTCCTCTCGCTGCGCCCGAGCGTCTCCGACGCCGACCGCGGCGCCGCCGTCGGCTCGGCCCGCACGACGCTCGAGAGCCTCCTCAGCTACACCGGCACCACCTTCGACCAGCACGTCGCGCAGGTGACGCCGCAGCTCGCCTCGCCCTTCCGCGAGCAGTTCGCCAAGGTCGCCTCGGCCGACATCAAGCCGATGGCGGTCAAGAACGGCGCGACCGTCCAGGCCAAGGTCTACGACGCAGGTGTCATGGACACGAGCGGCGACGGCGGCGAGGGCACCACGGTGCGCGTCATGGCCTTCGTCAACCAGGCGACGACGACGAAGGCGAGCACGACCCCCGCGATCGACCAGAACCGGGTCATCGCGACGATGCGGAAGGTGGGGGAGCGCTGGCTCGTCAGCGACCTGGCCGCATTCTGAGGGGGGCTGGTCCCGGGCGTCCCCAGGGGTCGTCCGGGACCGGGGCCGGGCGGGCCCGCGGGTTGGCATACTGCCCCCTGTGAAGCTCATCCAGGCCAATGGTGTCCCCGAGTCCCTCGCCCGCGTCGACGCGCCGCAGGCCCCTCCGGTCCGGGTCGGACTCGTCCAGCACGCGTGGGTCGACGACCCCGCCGCCCTCGTCGAGACGCTGCGTGACGGCATCCGCACGGCCGCTGAAGCAGGCGCGTCGGTCGTCTTCCTGCCCGAGCTGACGTTGTCGCGCTACCCGGCCGACACCCTGCCCGAGGGCACCCCGAACGCCATCGCCGAGGACCTCGAGTCCGGCCCGACCGTGACGTTCGCACGCGAGGCGGCGCGCGACTTCGGCGTCCACGTGCACGCCTCGCTCTACGAGCTGGCGGAGGCCCCCGACGGCTCGGTCGACGGGCTCGGCTTCAACACCGCCGTGATCGTGGCGCCGAACGGCGAGGTCGTCGCGCGCACCCGAAAGACGCACATCCCCGTGACGGCCGGGTACTACGAGGACAAGTACTTCCGACCGGGGCCGCCCGAGGCCGCGTACCCGGTCGTCGAGCTCGCCGACCCGGCGCTTCGCCTCGGGCTGCCGACGTGCTGGGACGAATGGTTCCCCGAGGTCGCGCGCCTGTACTCCCTCGGCGGCGCCCAGGTGCTCTGCTACCCGACGGCGATCGGCTCCGAGCCCGACCACCCCGACTTCGACACCCAGCCGCTGTGGCAGCAGGTCATCGTCGGCAACGGCATCGCCAACGGCCTGTTCATGGTCGTGCCCAACCGCTATGGCACCGAGGGCCTCATCACCTTCTACGGCAGCTCGTTCATCTCCGACCCGTACGGGCGGATCCTCGTGCAGGCGCCGCGCGACGAGGCAGCCGTGCTCGTCGCCGACCTCGACCTCGCCCAGCGCCAGGACTGGCTCGACCTCTTCCCCTTCCTGGCCACCCGGCGGCCCGACTCCTACGCCGCACTCGCCGAGCCGGTGCGTCCCGAGCACCGGCGCGAGGTGGCCGGGTGACCACGCCGGTCCCCGACGCGTCGGCCGGGCTCGACGCACCCAGTGCACCCGGTGCACCCAGTGCACCCAGCGGGCCCGACGCGTCCGGCTGGCGGATGCCGGCCGAGACCGACCCGCACGACTGCACGTGGATGGCGTGGCCGAGCCAGGGCTACACGCTCGGCGACACCCCGGAGGAGGTGGCGACGGCTCGCGCGACGTGGGCGGCCGTCGCTTCCGCCGTCGTGGAGTTCGAGCCGGTGCGGATGGTCGTGACGCCGGCCGACCTCCCGGTCGCCGAGTCGCTGCTGCCCCCCGACGTCGAGCTGGTGCCCGCCGCCCTCGACGACGCGTGGATGCGCGACATCGGCCCGACGTTCGTCCGCTCGGGCGACGGCACCCGGCTCGGCGCCGTCGACTGGGTCTTCAACGGCTGGGGTGCGCAGGCCTGGGCCAGCTGGGAGCACGACGCGCGGATCGCCGCCGTCGTCGCCGAGATGGCCGGGGCGCAGCGCATCGGGTCCGACCTCGTCAACGAGGGCGGGGGGATCCACGTCGACGGGCTCGGCACGGTGCTGCTCACCGAGACCGTGCAGCTCGACCCGGGCCGCAACCCGGGCCTGACCCGGGCCGACGTCGAGGCCGAGCTGGCCCGCACCATCGGCGCCACGGCGTTCGTGTGGCTGCCCCGCGGCCTGACCCGCGACTACGACGAGTTCGGCACCCGCGGGCACGTCGACATCGTCGCGACGATCCCGAGCCCCGGGGTCGTGCTCCTGCACGACCAGCAGGACCCGAGCCACCCCGACCACGCCGTGTCCCGGCAGCTGCGCGAGCTGCTCCAGGACGCCCGCGACGCCCGCGGGCAGCGGTTCGAGGTCGTCGGGGTGCCGGCGCCGCGCACGCTCTCGGACGCCGATGGCCCGGTCGACTGGTCCTACATCAACCACCTCGTCGTCAACGGCGGCGTCATCGCCTGCACGTTCGGCGACCCCCAGGACGACGCGTCGCTCGGCGTCCTGCGCGAGGCCTACCCCGGGCGTCGGGTCGTCGGCGTGGACGCCCGGCCGCTCTTCGACCGCGGCGGCGGCATCCACTGCATCACCCAGCAGCAGCCCGCCCTCTGACCCCACACTCTGAGCCCACCCTCTGAGCCCACCCTCTGACGCGGCCCTGGAACGGGCCGACCCCTCACCACGTCGAGTGGGCACTTTCCCGCTGGACGAAGTGCCCACTCGACGGGGTTGGGGCGTGCTTCGACGCGTGCGAGGACGCGTCAGGCCTGGGGGAGGCGGCGGTGGACGTCCTCGCTCATCCGCACGACCGAGATGCCGAACTCGAGGCCGATGCGCACGACTGCGAGCCAGATGATCGCGATGATCGGCCCGAAGACCAGGGCGAAGAGGCCGGTGCCGACGCTGGTGGCGAAGCCGCTGATGACGGCCAGGACATACCCGACGGCGGCCCACACGACGGCGAGCACGTAGACGATCCGGACGATCTTCGGCGTCACGAACGTGTTGAAGGTGAAGTCGAACAGGGCCGGGAAGAAACCGGCCGACGAGTCGGCGAGGGCCTCGCCCCCGGAGCTGACGATGGCGCCGGCACCACCGGCGGGCTGGTGCGGCTCGTGGTGCGGCGGGCCGGGCTCACCGGGCTGACCGGGCTGACCGGGCTGACCGGGGTGACCGGGCTGAGCGGGGCCTCCGGGGGGCGGGGGCGGCGTGCC
>JAEXXY010000547.1 GCA_023451855.1 Actinomycetes bacterium | reverse complement strand
CGCTCGGGGCCGACCTCGACGACGCCGAGGGCCACCTGCCGATCACCGTGCACGGCCGCGGTGGTCTCGCCGGCGGCAGCGTGACCATGGACGCCTCGATGTCCTCGCAGTTCATCTCGAGCCTCCTGCTGGCCGGCGCGCGCTACGACGACGGCGTCACCGTGCACCACGACGGCAAGCCGGTGCCGAGCGAGCCGCACATCCTCATGACCGTCGAGACCCTCCGTGACGCCGGGGCGATCGTCGATGACAGCGAGCCCAACACGTGGCGCGTCGAGCCGTCGGAGATCAACGCGCTCGACGTGTCGGTCGAGCCGGACCTGTCCAACGCGGGACCGTTCGTCGCGGCGGCGCTCGTCGCCGGTGGCACGGTGCGCGTGCCCGGCTGGCCGCAGTACACGACCCAGGCGGGCGACATGCTGCGTGAGATCCTCGACTCGATGGGCGCCGACGTCCGGCTCGACCGCACCGGCCTCACCGTGAGCGGTGGCGACGAGCTCGCCGGCATCGACATCGACCTGCACGACGCCGCCGAGCTGACGCCGACGGTCGCCGCCCTCGCCGCTCTCGCCTCGAGCCCGACGTGGATCCGCGGCGTCGCGCACATCCGCGGCCACGAGACCGACCGCCTCGCCGCGCTGACGGCCGAGCTGGGCGCGCTGGGCAGCCGCGTCACCGAGACCGAGGACGGCCTGCGCATCGCCCCCGCCGCCCTGCACGGTGGGCGGTTCCGCACCTACCACGACCACCGCATGGCCACTGCCGGCGCCATCATCGGCCTGCGCGTGCCCGGTGTCCGCGTCGAGGACATCGGCACGACGCGCAAGACCCTGCCCGACTTCGTCGGCCTGTGGCAGGGCATGCTCGCCGGCGCGGCGCCCGTGGTGCTGCCCCGATGAGCTGGCGGGACCTCGACGAGGGCGACATCCGCGTCCGTCCCAGCCGCAAGGGCTCGAGGCCCCGCACCAAGGAACGCCCGGCACACGCCGACGCCGTCGTCGCGATGGTCATCGGCGTCGACCGCGGCCGCTACACGTGCCTCGTTCCGAAGGGCGCGCTCGGGAAGAAGGAGCCCGAGCGCGTCGTCACCGCGATGAAGGCCCGCGACATCGGCCGCACCCGGGTCGTCGTGGGCGACGACGTCGCGCTCGTCGGCGACCTCGCGGGTGGCCCCGACGCCCTCGCCCGCATCGTCCGCATCGAGGAGCGCCGGTCGGTGCTGCGACGCACCGCCGACGACACCGACCCCTACGAACGCATCATCGTGGCCAACGCCGACCAGCTCGTCATCGTCACGGCCCTCGCCGACCCCGAACCACGGCCCCGGATGGTCGACCGGTGTCTCGTGGCCGCCTACGACGCCGACCTCGAGCCCCTCCTCGCCCTGACCAAGGCCGACCTCGTCGACCCGGCGCCGTTCCTGGCGAACTACGCCCCGCTCGAGGTCGAGCACGTCGTGACGGCGCGGACAGCCGACGGCTTCACCGGGCTCGAGGAGCTGCGCGAGCGGCTCTCGGGCCGGGTCTCGGTGCTCGTCGGGCACTCCGGCGTCGGCAAGAGCACGCTCGTCAACGCGCTCGTACCCACCGCGATGCGCGCGACCGGCGACGTCAACGACACGACCGGCCGCGGGCGGCACACCTCGACCAACGCCGTGGCGCTGCGCCTGCCCGACGACGACGGCTGGGTCATCGACACGCCGGGCGTGCGTTCCTTCGGGCTCGCGCACATCGACCCGAACCGCATCATCGACCACTTCCCCGACCTCGCCGAGGGCACGGCCGAGTGCCCGCGCGGCTGCACGCACGACGAGGAGGAGTGCGCGCTCGACGCGTGGGTGGCCGCCGGGCACGCCGGCCCGGCGGGTCCCTCGCGACTCGCGTCGTTGCGTCGGCTCCTGTCGAGCCGCTCGGGCGAGGAGCGCTGAGCCGCAGTCGTGCTCGCGCCATCGGCACGCCTGTGTCAGACGTCCCGACGCCCCCGGCGCAGCCTTGCCCGCCGCGTGACCCCGCCGCAGGCTAGGTTGAGCCGGTGACCTCCTACGACGACGACCTCCGACTGGCCCACGTGCTCGCCGACGCCGTCGAGCGCGTGACGCTGAGCCGGTTCCGAGCGGCCGACCTCGTCGTCGAGAGCAAGCCCGACCTCACCCCCGTCACCGACGCCGACCGCGCTGCCGAGGAGCTCGTGCGCCTGCAGCTGAAGCGGACCCGTCCGCGCGACGCCGTGCAGGGCGAGGAGTTCGAGACCACCGGCCACGGGCCCCGGCGCTGGATCATCGACCCCATCGACGGCACGAAGAACTTCGTCCGCGGGGTGCCGGTGTGGGCGACGCTCATCGGGCTCGTCGTCGACAACGAGCCGGTCCTCGGCATCGTGTCCGCCCCGGCCCTCGGCCGCCGCTGGTGGGCCGCCGTCGGCAGCGGGGCCTGGACCGGCCGTTCGCTGGCCTCGGCCAAGCGCATCGGCGTCTCGCAGGTGGGACGCCTCGGCGACGCCTCGCTGTCCTACTCGTCCCTGTCCGGCTGGCGCGTCCGCGGCAGGCGCGACGACTTCCTCGACCTCATGGACGACTGCTGGCGCACTCGCGCCTACGGAGACTTCTGGTCCTACATGCTCGTCGCCGAGGGTGCCGTCGACATCGCTGCCGAGCCCGAGCTCGCCGTGCACGACATGGCTGCCCTCGTCGCGATCGTGGAGGAGGCCGGCGGCCGCTTCACCGGCCTCGACGGCCGTCCCGGCTGCTGGAGCGGCAACGCCGTGGCCACCAACGGCCTGTTGCACGACACCGTGCTCGAGCGCATCGGCATGCCGTCGGACCGCGACACCTCGCGCGGCTCCGACCACGAGAACGCCTGAGCCATGGCCCTGCTCGTGCGCCAGGCGCTGCCCGAAGATGTGCCCGCGCTCGCCGCCGTCGCGGCCGAGACCTTCGGGCTCGCGTGCCCTCCGAGCATGTCGCGCGAGCGGGTCGAGGCCTTCGTCGCGGACGTGCTCTCGCCCGAGCGGTTCGCCGAGTACCTCGCCGACCCCGCCCGGCACCTGCTCCTCGCGGAGGAAGACGGCGCGGCGGTCGGGTACGCGATGCTCGTGGCCGGCGAGCCCGCCGACGACGATGTCCGGGCGGCGATCAGGCACCGCCCGACCGTCGAGCTGAGCAAGATCTACGTGCTGCCCTCGTCCCACGGCGGCGGCACCGCGTCACGCCTGATGGCCGAGTCGATCGGCTGGGCCCGCTCCATCGGCGCCGCCGGCGTCTGGCTCGGCGTCAACCAGCAGAACGAGCGTGCTCAGCGTTTCTACGCCAAGAGCGGTTTCGAGCGCGTCGGCACCAAGCGGTTCCTCGTCGGTGGGCAGTACGAGGACGACTTCGTCCTCGAGCAGCCGCTCGCCTGACGCCGAGAGCGGCGCCCCGGCACGCGGCTCCCGGGCAGGCGGCGCCCCGGCACGCGGCTCCCGGGCAGGTGGTGCGTCAGCGGGCGGCGTCCCGTACGACGGTGACCTCGCCGAGACCGAGGCCGCGGATCGCGTCGAGGTGCGCGTCGGTGTCACCGACGAGGACGATCGTCCACCCCGCACCGGGGCCCTCGCCCGTGATCCCCGCCTCGGCGGCGAACCGCCGGAACGCGGCGTCGACGCGGGCGGCGTCGACGGTGGCGAGGTCGCGGAGGTTCTCGGTCGTGAAGGCCGTGGTGCGCCCGTCGAGAGCCATGCCGACGGCCTCGTCGGCGATGGTGTCGGCGGTGGCGTAGCGACCGGGCGCGGTCTTCGAGATGAAGTCGACGCCGGAGCGGATCTCCTTGTCACTGAAGCCGGTCGAACCGCCGCCCAGGATCTCGAGCAGCGTGCGCACGGCGTCCTCGGTGGAGTCCGAGCGCACCGACCCGGTCGTCAGGAACAGGCCGCCCCGGCGTCGCGGACGGAAGCTGGACCGGATGCCGTACGTGTAGCCCTTCTCCTCGCGGAGCACGGCGTCGACGCGCGCGTTCGGCGACCCCCCGAGGACGAACCCGAGCACCGGGAACGGCGCCCAGCCGCCCTCGACCGACCGGTCGGGCCCGGGGGCTCCGACGACGAGCTCGGTCTGCACCGAGCCGGGGCGCGACACGAAGACGACGCGGCAGCGGTCCTCGGCCAGGGTCGCCGCGGTGTCGAGGTGCCGGCCGCGCTCGCGGGGTCCGTGCTGCCAGCCGCCGAGCGCAGACTCCACGAGGGTGGGCACGTCGAGGCCCTCGAGGTCGCCGGCCACGACCATCGTCACGCCCGCGGCGACGACGTGCTCGGCGTGGAACGCGACGACGTCGTCGCGGGTGATCGCCGAGACGGTGTCGCGGGTGCCACCGGTCGGACGTGAGGCCCGGTCGCCGGCGTCGTAGAAGGTGCGGACGAACTCGAGGATCGCGCGGTGGGCTGCAACCGACCGCTCCTGCTCGATCTCCGCGAGCCGGGTGCGCACCTGGCGCGCGACCTCGGACTGCGGGAAGACCGGCTCGGTGAGGATCTGGCGCAGCAGGTCGAGGGCGGGCTCGAGGTTGCCCTTGACGACGTCGAGGTCGACCGACAGGCCGGCGTCGGACAGGCCCGCGCCGAAGCCGACGCCCTTGCGCTCGAGCAGGCGCGCGAACTCGTCGGCGGTGTGATGCTCGGTGCCCTCGTCGAGGGTGCGGGCCATGATCGTCGCGACGCCCTCGCGGTCTCGAGGCTCGTCGCGCAGCGACACGGGCAGGCCCAGGCGCACGGACAGGACGTACTGGCCGGGCACGTCGTAGGTGACGAGGTGCAGGCCGTTGGGCAGGTCGTGGGTCACCGGCTCGGGGAACGCCCAGGGCTGGGGCGGGTCGACGGCAGGACGCGGGACGCCGCTGGTGGCGCCCGTGCTGGTGGCGTCGGTGCCCGTGGCATCGGTGCCCGTGGGGTCGGTGCCCGTGGCGTCGGGGGTGGGGGTGCTCATGCTGCCTCCTCCCCCTCGTCGCCGGCTGTGGCCCCGGGTTCGGCGAGGTAGCGCACGACCGCGCGCGACTCGGGGGCGAGCCAGGCGGCCGTGACGGCGCGGACGTCGTCGGGGGTCACAGCCCGCACGTGGTCGACGAACGCGTTGACGTACCCGGGGTCGCCGGTGAGCAGGGCGTGGTGGCTGATGTGGTCGGCGCGCTCCTCGATGCTGGCGAGCGCGCTGAGCCACGAGCGCTCGGTGTCGGCGACGACGGACTCCATCTCCTCGGCGTCGGGGCCGTGCTCGGCGAGCGCGGTGATCTCCTCGCAGAGGACCTCCTCGATCCGCTCGACGTCGGCTCCCTCGGCGACGTCGACGGTGAACGCACCGAGCCCGACGCCGTCGACGAGCCCCATCGTCCAGCCCCCGACGGCCACGGCCGTCTCGTCGCGGCGCACGAGGCGGCGGATCAGCCGCGAGCTCGCCAGACCACCGAGCACGTCGACCGCGACCTGGGACGCGTGGTACTCGGGCGTCGTGTCGACGGGCAGGCGGAAGGCGACGTAGAGGCGGTCGTTGGGCACGTCGCCGACACGGTCGAGGCGCACCGGCGCCGTGAGCGGGGCCAGCTGCGGCAGGCGCGGCCGCTCGTGCCGCTCGATGGCAGGCAGATGGCCGAAGTACCGCTCCGCCGCGGCGAACCCGTCCTCGGGCGTCACGTCGCCGACGAGCGTCAGGACGGTGTTGTTCGGGCCGTAGTGGGCGCGGTAGAAGGCGTGGACGTCCTCGACGGTCGCGGCATCGAGATCCTCCATCGACCCGATCGTCGGGTGGTGGTAGGGGTGGTCGGCGGGGAACGCCGTCGCGTAGATGTCGATGAGGGCCGTGCCGTACGGGACGTTGTCGTACCGCTGGCGCTTCTCCTCCTTGACGACGTCGCGCTGGTTGTCGAGGTTCTCCTGGTTGACGGCGTCGAGCAGGTAGCCGTGGCGGTCGGCCTCGAGCCACAGGGCGAGGTCGAGGGCGCCGGTCGGAACGGTCTCGAAGTAGTTCGTGCGGTCGAACCACGTCGTCGCGTTGAGGCGCGCCCCCTCGTCCATGAGCGCCGAGAAGTGCTCGCCCGACGCGACGTTGCGGCTGCCCTGGAACATCAGGTGCTCGAAGAGGTGGGCGAAGCCCGTGCGCCCGGGCGCCTCGTGGCGTGAACCGACGCCGACCCAGAGGTTGACGGCGACGTTGGGCACGGCGTGGTCCTCGCTGACGATGACGCGCAGGCCGTTGGCCAGCGTGCGTTCCGCGAGCGGGTAGGAGATCGACGTCACGCGCTCGACCCTATGCGACAACTTTGCGAAGTCGTTATCGGCCCGGGGTGGATCCGGACACCGCGGGCCGCTCCGACCCGCCATGATCTGCTGGCCGACCGCGCGCGCCGCCGTCGGGGCCGCGCTGCGGCCGCCACCAGGGGTCACGACCCTTCTCCACGAGGAGCGATTCACCATGCCTCGCCGCGGCCGGCGCGGTGGCCGTCGCCCTCGCGCTCAAGTTCGGCCTCGCCGCCGTGCTCGCCGACGACCCGACGCACGGCGTGACGGCCGGGCAGTGCGTCGCCGCCGACGGGTCCGACGACTTCAAGCCGGTCGACTGTGGTTCGGCGGACTCTCTCGGGAAGGTCACGTTCGTGGCCGAGGACGCCGAGACCTCCGAGAAGGCGGCGCTCGACCTCTGCGCGCAGCATGGCTCCGACAGCGCGTACACCGCCGCTGACACGACGGGCGGCAAGGGCACGGTCGTCTGCGTCACCGGCAGGTAAGCCCCGCCGGCCGCTCGCCTGCTCGCAGCACCGCCCACCGGGCGCCCCGGGTCCTCCGGGGCGCCCGGTGCCGCATCCGCCCCAATGATGGCCAAACACAACGTTATGCTTTGCTGGTTTAGCATCACTACGAGTATGGTTTGGCCATGACCGGCGACCCTTCCGACTCCCTGCTCTCCGCGATCCGCGGGTCCGTCATCGGCGACGACCAGGTCATGGTCGGCCCGTACGGACCGCGCCGCGTCACCTACGCCGACTACACGGCCTCGGGCCGGGCGCTCGGCTTCATCGAGGACTTCGTCCGCGACGAGGTACTGCCCCGCTATGCCAACACCCATACCGAGAGCTCCGGCACCGGCCTGCAGACGACGCGGCTGCGCGAGGACGCCCGGAGCACCATCCGCGACGCGGTCGGCGGCGACGATGAGACCGTCGTCGTCTTCGCCGGATCGGGGTGCACCGGCGCCATCGACAAGCTGGTCGGCATCCTCGGCCTGCGGGTGCCGTCCAACTTCGAGGACCGTTGGCACGCCAGCGATCTCGTGCCGTCCGACCAGCGGCCGGTGATCTTCATCGGCCCGTACGAGCACCACTCGAACGAGGTCATGTGGCGCGAGTGCGTCGCTGACGTCGTCGTGATCCCGCAGGACCTCGACGGACACGTGGACCTGGCGGTCCTACGTGCCCGGCTCGAGGAGTACGCCGACCGGCCGCTGCGCATCGGCTCGTTCTCGGCGGCGAGCAACGTCACCGGCATCGTCACCGACACCGACGCCATCTCGACGCTCCTGCACGAGCACGGCGCCCTGGCCTTCTGGGACTTCGCCGCCGCCGGGCCGTACGTCGACATCGAGATGTACGGACGCGGTGGTCGTGGTGTCGCGGGCGAGCTGGCCCACAAGGACGCCATCTTCCTGAGCCCGCACAAGTTCATCGGGGGGCCGGCCACGCCCGGCGTGCTCGTCGTGCGCCGCGAGCTGCTGACCAACCGCGTCCCCGACGTGCCCGGCGGTGGAACCGTCGCCTACGTCAACCCCACCGCACACGACTACCTCGCCGACCCCGCCCACCGCGAGGAGGGCGGCACGCCGGCCATCGTCGAGTCGATCCGCGCCGGGCTCGTCTTCGCGCTCAAGGAGGCCGTCGGGGTCGAGACCATCCGAGCCAGGGAGGACGCCTTCCTCGCGCGCGCCGTCGAATCCTGGACGCAGGAGCCGGCCATCGAGATCCTCGGCAACCTCGACGCCGAACGGCTGTCGATCGTCTCGTTCGTCGTGCGGGCCCCGGGCGGGCCGTACCTGCACCACAACTTCGTCGTCGCGGTGCTCAACGACCTCTTCGGCATCCAGTCGCGCGGCGGCTGCTCGTGCGCCGGGCCGTACGGCCACCACCTGCTGGGCATCGACCTCGAGCGGTCCCAGGAGTTCGAGCGCGAGATCGGCCGTGGGTGCGAGGGCATCAAGCCCGGCTGGGTGCGCATCAACTTCAACTACTTCATCTCCGACGCCGTGGCCGACTACGTCATCGAAGCGGTCCGGCTCGTGGCCCGCGAGGGCTGGCGACTCCTCGGCGACTACTCCTTCGAGCCCGCGACGGGGCTCTGGCGCCACCGAGGCGGGCCGGTCGAGCCCCCGCTGCGCCTACGTGACGTCGCGTTCGGGCCGGACGGCCTGCGCTACCCGCGGCACGCGGACCGGCTCGGCGAAGAGGCCCTCGAGCAGCACCTCACCGACGCGCGACGCGTCCTGGCCGAGGCGCTGCCGGTGACGTGCGACGCCGGCAGCGTCGACGTCGACTTCGACCACCTGCGCTGGTTCGAGCTGCCTGCGACGAGCCTCGTCACGACGCGCCCCTGAGGCAGTGGAGCCTGGGAAGGCGCGGCAGACGCCTCACGAAGGACGTGTCGCGTTCCCTCGCCGACCACGCCGTGCGGTCGTCGACGGAGTCAGTGCCGGGCGGCCTCGCGTGCCGACGCAGCCGCCGCCTCGCGCGCGGCCCGCTCACGACGCAGCCGCTCCTTCGGGTCGTTGCTCTCACCGAGCTGTGCCGGACCGAAGATCGACAGGCCGAACATGCGCAGGTGGTAGCCGACGCGGTAGGCGAGCGACAGGCGCCCGGTTCGGGAGGATCGCGGCATGGAGGACCACCTCAATAGAGATCGTTAGTGCACTGATGATTAGTGCACATACTATCCTGTCGGAAGAGCCACGAGGACAGGAGACGCCGTGACGGCACCCGAGCACGACGCCACCCGAACGGAACGCACCGGCAGCGCCGCGGCGGTGCGGGCTGCGGGGGCGACCGACGCGCACTCCCCCGACGACCTGCTCCGCCTCGACCAGCAGGTCTGCTTCGCCCTGGCGGTCGCGGCCCGCAACGTCATCGGCCTCTACCGGCCGGTGCTGGAGCCGCTCGGCCTGACCCACCCGCAGTACCTCGTCATGCTCGCCCTGTGGGAGCGGGCACCCTTGACGGTCAAGGAGATCGGCGACCTGCTCAGCCTCGAGCCGGCAACCGTGTCGCCGCTCGTGCGCCGCCTCGAGGGGGCCGGGCTCGTGCGCCGCGACCCGCACCCCACCGACGACCGGGCCCTCCACGTGACCTTGACGCCAGCAGGTCGCGACCTGCGTGCGCGGGCCCTCGGCGTGCCACCGCAGGTCATTGCCCGGCTCGGCATGGAGGTGACCCAGCTGCAGGAGCTGCACCGCTCGCTCACGACGGTCATCGCGGCGGCGCGCACCGCCCAGGACTGAGCGACGCCCACGCGCGTCCGGTGCCACCGGACGTCGCACGAGCGCGCGCCTGCGCGGCGCATGCGGAAGGACACCCAGCGGGGAATGACGAAGGCCCGGACCAGATGGTCCGGGCCTTCGTCTCGCCTGACGCGATTGGTAGCGGGGGCAGGATTTGAACCTGCGACCTCCGGGTTATGAGCCCGGCGAGCTACCGAGCTGCTCCACCCCGCGTCGGTATGCCTTAACCCTAGACGACTCCCCCGCGAAAGACCAAATCGACCCCGCGAGCGCCTCTCCGGCACCGGTGCTCGCGCTGCACGGAAGCCGTCACCAGAGGCAGGACGACTGGGGCAGCACCCGAATCAGGTGCTGCCCCAGTGCTTTTCGGCTCGTGTCGCTCAGACCGTCAAGTCACTCGTTCTCCGCCGGCGGCAGATCTGCGCCCGGCACCTGCGACGGCGCGAGCACCGACGAGTCGCCCGGGTACGGCGTCTTCCACCCGTGCGCCTGGTACCAGGTGAACCGGTTCATCTGCTCGGGGTTGGCGAAGTCGGCGACCGCACCGTTGCCGGCGAGCTTCTTGGACTGACGCCAGGCGTCCCACGCCGCGGCCACGTGCTTCTGCGCGGCCGGGACGGCCGTCTGCGACGCCACCTGGGCGTTGACGGCGTCAGCAGCCGCACCCGTGCGGCCCAGGGTGTCGGCACCGCACGCCGGTGGCGCTGCGACGCCCTCGGTGAGCGGCACCTGGTTGGGCACCGCGTCGAACGGCGTGTAGTCCGGCGTCGACTGGAAGGCGTCGAACATCGGCGACGCCGCGGCGACCTTCTGGTTGAGCGGCTGGGCCCCGAGGATCTGCGAGATGGTGCGGATCATCGAGATCTGCGAGTAGTAGGTGCTGACGACCTTGCCGTGGGCGGCGTACGGGCTGATGACCTGGATCGGGGCGCGGTGGCCGTCGACGTGGTCGGCGCCGTTCTGGCTGTCGTCCTCGACGACGAAGATCGCCGAGTCCTTCCAGTAGGGGCTGTGCGAGATCTCGTCGACGACGCGACCGACCGCGAGGTCGCCGTCGGCGACCTGGGCGCGCGCGTCTGGAGCACCACCGGTGTGGTCGCTCGAGAGCCACATCATGTTGAGGTCGGCCGGGCCCTTCCTCTCGAACTCCTGCTTCCAGATCTGGTAGCGGTAGATGTCGGGGATGTTCGTGTCGAACATCGGCGAGTCGTGGTTCGAGATCGCGTTGAGCGACGGGATCGGCGACTGGACGTTGAGCCGCAGCGACGGGTCGACGAGCTGTGCGGGGTCGCCGCCGGCGTCGACGCTCTTCGTGGCGCAGTAGTACTTCTGCCACGTCGCGCCCGCGGGCTTGTTCTCCCACATCATGAACTCACCGAAGTTGCGGGCGGTCCGGCCCGCCGCTGTGGCCGCCGTCCAGAGGAACCCGGAACGCTGGTGGCCGAGCACGTCGTCCTCGGTGTCGTAGCTGCGCGTGTACTCGCCGGCGCTCGACTCCGTGTACTCGGGGTTGTCGCCCTGCATGAGCCAGTTGTGGCCCTCGGCCGAGTTGGTCCCGACGTCGTAGGTGTTGTCGTAGAGGCCGAACTGCTTGGCGAGGGCGTGCTGGTTCGGGGTGACGGTCGCGCCGAACTGTGCGAGCGAGGCGTCGCCGTTGCCGCGCGTGTCGTCGCCGTACACCTGGTCGTAGGTCCGGTTCTCCTTGACGAGGACGAACACGTGCTTGATCGTCGACGGGTCGCCGATGCGCTTCGGCACGGCCACGGCCTTCTGCTTGTCGCCCGTGGCCTGCTTGACGTCGGTGTCGCCCGGGCGCCAGCCGTTCTGGGCGAACACGGTGGAGGTGGCACGGGCGATCGCGTCGTCGCTCGGCAGCGTGAAGCGGGTCAGCGACGCTGTGGTGCCGTGCGTTCCGTGGCCCGTGGCCGGGTTGGTGCCGGGGCCCTGCTTGAACGTGATGAGCGGGCCACGCGCGTCGATCCCCCGCGTGTTCGTCACGACGACCTGGCCTCCGACGCCGGCGACCGCCGAGGGGTAGTAGTCGGTGGGCAGCAGGCCGATGAAGCTGACCGGCTCCTGCGGGTCGCCGTGGTAGCGGTACACCGCCACGGCGTTGGCGCGTCCGAGCGTCACGAGCAGGCGCCCGTCGGGCGTCACGGTGACGCCGTTCGGCTGGTACCCGACCTCCGAGCCCTTCCACGGCTGGGTGCTGATGGTCTGGACGACCTGGTCGGAGTCGGTGTTCACGACCGAGACCGTGTCGTCGACGGTGTTGGTGACGAAGAGCGCCTTGCCGGACGCGTACATCGCGGTCGGGTGCAGCCCCACCCGGATCGAACGGACCTCTGCCTCAGGGGCGCTCGTGTCGATGACGCTGAGCGTGCCGGTGGTGGCGGTGCCCAGGTTGCCGTCGGCCGGAACCTGGGTGCCGTAGGAGTTGATGGTCGTCTCCCCCTGCTCGGCGAAGCGGCCGCCCTCGTTGCTGACGTAGAGCTTGTCGCCGGCAAAGGTCAGGTGGCGGGGCGCGATGCCGGTGGTCCAGCTGCGCGTGACGGTACCGGCGACCGGGTCGATGAGCACGACGCGGTTCTGCCCGTTCACCGCGGCGTAGAGCCGCGAGCCGTCGGGCGAGAAGACGGCCTTGCCGGTGAGTGCCTGGGCGCCGTTGACGGCGGGGATGACGACCTTCGTGCCGGCTCCGAGCGTGCCGTCGGCGTTGACCGGGTAGCGCGTCAGGCCGGTGGCCTGCGGCACCCAGAGGAACTTCCCGTCCGGGGAGTAGGTGGGGCCCTCCTGCCCCACGGTGTTGTCGGACGCCTTCTGGTTCGCCGTGGCGGCGCTGCCGACGGTCCAGATGAGCGTGTAGGTGCGCAGGTCGAAGACCTGCAGGGAGATCGAGCGGTCGTTGCTCGTTGCGGCCAGGTAGCGGCCGTCGGCGCTGACCGTCGATCCCATGAACTTTCCGAGCTCGGTGACGAGGCGCTCTCCGTACGGCTTGGTGACCTGGTCGGAGGAGATCTGCAGCCCCGCGGCGTACTCGGTGCCGACCTGCTGGTCGCCGAACCCGACCGTGCTCGCGTAGGCCTCGACGGCGGTGCCGGCCACAACGAGAGCGGCGGTGGAGGCGAGGACGATCCGGGCCCGACGGCCTCGGGTGAAGGCGGCGCCGCGCTGGGCGTCCTCGCGTCTGTGTCTGGTCACGTGCATGGGTGGGTCATCCCTTCGGGGTGGGGTCGAGCAGGTCGACGGTGCCGTCGAGCTGCCACAGCGGGTTGGGGGCGTCGCCGCGGGAGGAGCGGACGGTGAAGCTGCCGTTGACCTCCTTGGGTCCGTCCCCGTCGGCGACGTACCGCCCGTCGGCGGTGACGTCGAGCTGGTAGATGGCGGTGCCCACGGCGCTCGCGCCGGGCAGGTGCCAGGTGACGACGCAGCGCCAGTCCGCGCCGGGGCCGGTGTCCTCGAGGCGGCTGCCGCCCTTGTCGCACGAGGCCGTCGTGGCCAGCTGGGCCTCGGTGACCGGTGCCCGATGCAGCTCCGCGGCCTGCACGCGGTAGAGGTGGCCGAAGGACGTCGCGAGCGACGCCTCGAGCTTCGGGCGCTCGATGCCGGTACCCGTGGCGCCCGGGGCTGCAACCGCGACGACGAACCCAGTCACGACCGTGAGGCCCACGAGCGGCGCGGCGGCCAGGACCGTGCGACGGCCCGAGCCGTCGTGGGCGAGGTCGGTGAAGTCACGACGCAGGAACAGGCGCAGCGCCACTGCGGTGGCCACGGCCGCCCACGCGAGGCTGACTCCGAGGCCGAGCGCGAGCGGGCCCGTCTGAGGTGGGTCGGTGAACAGACCGCGCCAGGCCACGAAGGCCTGGGTCGGCAGCGCCATGCGCAGTGCGACCGGCAGCGGCAGCAGCTGGGCCAGCGACATGACCGAGGCGACCACCGCCGGCACGAGCAGCCCCATCGGCGAGCGACCGAGCACGACCGAGCCGAGCAGGCCGAGGGCCGCGAAGGCCGTCGTGGGCACGAGCACGACGACCCAGGCGAGCCCGACACCGCGCGCCGCCGCGGCCGGCCCGAGGACCGAGCCGTCGAGGCCGACCAGCGGGTGGTTGCCGATGCCGAGCAGGCCGCCGGCGACGCTCGAGACGGCGAGCAGCAGGACGACGACCCAGATGACGGTCAGGCTCGCGAGCGCCTTGGCGGCGAAGATGCGCTTGGGCGACCGGACGGCCATGAGCAGGTGGCGCCACGTGCCGATGCGGTCCTCGGCAGCGAACGCGTCGCCGGCGACGAGGCAGGTCAGCAGCGGCAGTCCGTACGAGGAGGCCGCGTCGAGCACGACCAGCGAGCCGGCCCACCCGCTCATGCCCATCCACCGCCCGAACACCGTGTCCGCGGGCAGCGAGGTCTGGTTGCCCATGACGGCGACGAGTACCCCCGGCCCCACGAGCGCCGCGACCAGCACAAGGCGGATCCGCCACAGCGACAGGGTCTTCCGCAGTTCGAACCGGTAGGTCTCGAGCAGGGCTGCCGGTCCGGGGCGGCGGGAGGCGTCGCCGGCCGGTGCGTGCTCTCCAGGAGCGGCAGTCGTCGTCATCGGGGCTCCTCGGTGGCGGTGAGGGCGAGGTAGGCGGACTCCAGCGGCGACACGACGGGCGCCAGCTCGCGCACGGCCACGCCGGCGCCGACGAGCCGCACCACGAGCTCGTCCATCGCCGCGACGCTTCCGCGCACGGCCAGTCCGCGGCTCGGCGGCCGGACGGACGGTTCGGCCGCCGGTGGCGTGCGCAGCCCGGGTACCTCGAGCGCCAGCCGGGCGGCCGTTCCGGCGTCCGAGGTCACCACGCGGTAGTCGGCCTCGCGGCTCTCGAGGGCCAGCTTGTCGACCGGACCGGTGAAGACCACGCGTCCGGTGGCCAGGAGCGTCACCTCAGAGCAGAGGGCGGCGACGTCGTCCATGCGGTGGCTCGACAGCACGACCGCCGTTCCGGCGTCGGCGAGCCCGGTGATGACGCGGTGCACGTGGTTCTTGCCGGCGGGGTCCAGGCCGTTGGCGGGCTCGTCGAGCACGAGCAGGCGCGGTCGGGTCAGGAGGGCGGCCGCGAGCCCGAGCCGCTGGCGCATCCCGAGGGAGAACTCGCGGGCCCGGTCGTCGGCTACGGCACCGAGGCCCACCTGCTCGAGCGCATCGGCCACCTCCCCGGGCGCGACGCCCCGGCCCCGGAGGCGGGCCAGTGCCGAAAGGTTCTGGCGGGCGGTCAGCGTCGGGTAGAGCCCCGGACCGTCGACGAACCCGGCTACGCCGGCGGGCACGGCCAGCGTCCGCCCGACGCTCTCTCCCAAGATCTCGAGCGTGCCGGCGTCGGGCACCGCGAGACCGAGCAGGAGCCCGAGCAGCGTCGTCTTGCCCGCCCCGTTCGGCCCGACGAGCCCGTGCACCTCGCCCTCGGCGATGTCGAGGTCGATGCCGTCGAGCGCGACGACCTCGCCGAAGCACTGGGTCAGCTGGCGGGCCTTCACGGCCGGCGGCGTCTGCATGTCGATCTCCGTCGGTTGACGAAACGGACACCGAGGAACCTAGGTACACAGGCCTGAATCGACGGGGCGCGGGGACGAACTCCGGATTAACGGGCCGGGCCGTACCGGGGCGGCGTGCAACCGGCTGTTGAGGTGCAAGAGATCGTTGACTCCGGTGTGACCGGACGTTGCACCGGCTCGTCGGCCCCGAGAATGGCTTGCCTCAGGTTCTCCTCGGACACCCCGACCGCGAGGCGCACGCTGGTCAGGATCCGCTGGACGACGGCCCGACCCACCTCGCTGCTGACCGGCACCCAGTCGACGACCAGCTCCCGGGCACCCGGGTCGTGGCCCATCCGGACGTCGAGCCGCCAGCCCGGCGGCAGGGACACGGTGAGGTCGCCGTCGTCGGCGAGGCGGAGGCAGCCGAGCGTCACGGGCTCCGAGCACAGCGGCACCTGGCGCAGCCGGCCACGCCACCGCAGCGTCATCGGACCGGGCGTGGCTGCGCGGCCCACGGGGCGGGCCTCCACCGTGACGGGTCCGATCCAGAAGTCGGGGAAGCCTGCGGCGACCGCACCCGGGCGCAGGTCGGTGGTCCGCACGGGTTCGAAGCAGCTGGTGCCGAACGCGTCGTAGGCCCGGTCCAGCAGGGCCGCCAGGTGGGGCACGCGACCGCGCCGGCCGGTCTCGTAGTTGTGGATCTGCATGGCCGAGACGGCCGTCGGCCCCGCCACCGTGCCGTCCGGACGCCCGTCCCGGCCACGGAGCAGGCGCGTGACCAGCTGCGCGGCATCGGACTGGGTGAGGCCCCGGGCCGCACGAAGGCGTCGATGCAGGGCGCGCCTGCTCTCGAGGGTCCGTGGCGGAGCCGGATCCTCGACGCCGCGGGGTGCTTCGACGTCGGCACCCCGACGCCACTGCGCCTCGAGAGCGTCCCACCGCGAGACGTCGACCAGTTCCCGCAGCCGCCCCCGGAGGGCGGTGCCGTTTTCCCCCGCGAGCCGCTGGACACCGTCCAGGAGCAGTTCGAGCATCGGGTCGCTGGGGTGGGTCAGCACGACATCGCGCAGACCGACCGAGGACACCGTCGGCACACCGAGCCAGTCCGGCGGCACCCCGCGGCCGAAGTCGACCCAGACGGGCTCCTCCGTCTGCACCGTGACCACCCAGTTCGGGTCGAGCCGCGGCGCGACCATGAACAGACCCTCGGGCCCGACCTCGTGGTCGAGGCCGAAGGCGAAGACCCGCAACCGGGCGAGCCCTCGCACCCGCCCGGCCGACCGCGGCCGGATCCACGCCCAGACCGGACCGGTGTCGTCGTGGAACGCGTGCGCCCAGCGCGTCCGCGGCTCCAGCAGCATCGTGCCGATCGCGACGCAGAGACCGACGAGGCAGCCGCCGGCCGCGAGGACGGCGTCGAGCTCCTCCAGCGTCGGCAGCGCGATGCCGCGGACTCCGGTCTCCCAGGCGCTCACGGCCGCCGACGTGACACCGAGTCGCTGCGCGAGCTCGGCCTGGGTGTGGCCTCTCGCCCGACGCCAGGCCCGCAGCAGCGACCCCCGTGAGCTCAGCACGACGCGTCAGGCTAGGCCCGGGACCTGAACGGCGGGCGACGCGCTCCAGGCCTCCGGGAGAACGAACACCGGAGAACGGGCTACCGAGAGCGCGCCCCGGGGCCGGACCCGGACGGGTACGGCCCCGGGGCGCTCGCTCCGGACGAGGGGCCTCAGGGGCTCTTCGTGGCGGTGCCCTGCGGGGCAGCTGCTGCGGCCCGCTGCAGGGCCTGCTCGAGACGCGCCTGCGCCTGTCCGTAGGCCGCGAAGTCGCCGCGCTTGAGCGCCGCCTCTCCCTCGGTGTAGGCCGCCTGGGCGTCGTTGATCGCCTGGGCCAGCGCGGCCGGGTCGGGCGTGCCCGTCGGGGCCGGCTGCGAGGTCGTGGGGCTCGGCGTCGACGTGCCGGTGGGCGTCGGGGT
>JAEXXY010000540.1 GCA_023451855.1 Actinomycetes bacterium | reverse complement strand
CCGCTACGGCGTGCTGCGCTACCTGGGCGTGACACCGCTCGGCCGGGGCGGGCTCGTCCTCGCCAAGGCGGTGGCGACCCTCGCCGTCGTGGCCGTGCAGCTCGTCGTCATGGCGTCGCTGGGGTTCGTCCTCGGCTGGCAGCCCGCGACTGGCGGCGCCGTGTGGGCGCTCGTGTTCGTCGTCGTGGGCACCTGGGCCTTCGTGGCGCTCGCGATGCTGCTCGCAGGGACCCTGCGCGCCGAGGCCGTGCTCGCGCTGGCCAACCTGGTGTGGGTCCTCCTGCTCGGCCTGGGAGGAGTCATCGTGCCGCGCAGCGAGCTGCCCGCGGGGCTCTCCCACGTCGCTGCGGTGCTGCCCTCGGCCGGCCTCGCCGACGGGCTCCGGTCGGCCCTCGTGCACGGCTCGCTGAACCTCCCGGCCCTGCTCGTCGTCCTCGGGTGGGGCGTCGTCGCGACCGTGCTCGCCGTGCGCTTCTTCCGCTTCGACGACTGACCGTCCCGGAGGCCGCACCACCACGGGCCCCTGCGGGACACTGAGCGCACCGGGCGCCGTCGGGCGCCCCGGGGGAAGGCGACCGTGTTCGACTACATCTTCGGGCTGCCGGTGCACGCCCTCGTCATCCACGTGGTCGTCGTGTTCGTGCCGTTGTCGGCGCTCGCGGCCGTGGGCTACGCCGTGCGTCCCCGCTGGCGACGCGTCCTGCGCTGGCCGACGGCCGTGGGGGCCGTGGTCTCCGGCGTCTCGGCGTTCGTGGCGGCCGAGAGCGGTGAGCAGCTGCTGCGCCGCGTCTCCGTCGTGCGTCCGAGCACGACCGACTTCGGTCTGCTGGCCCAGCACCAGGAGTGGGGAGACCGCGCCAAGGTCGTATGCCTGGTCTTCATGGCGCTGACGCTCGCCCTCGTGTGGTTCGTGCGGCCGCCCGAGGAGCAGACCCCACGGGCCCGCCCGATCGACACCGTCCTCTCGGTCCTCGTCGTCCTGGCCGCGGCGGCGGCCACGACGACGGTGGTCCTCGCCGGGCACGCCGGCTCGGCGGCCGTCTGGCACGGACTGGGCTGAGGGCGGCGACCCGAGGGCGATTCCGGCCCCGCGGCCCCCTGCCCGTACCCTCGTGTCGTGTCGACGCCCGTGTTCGCCCCTGCACCCTCGACGGCGACCCCGACCGGGTTGTCCCGGCTGCTGACGCGGCTGCGCGTCCCGGCGGTGCCCCAGCGCTGGGTGATGCCGCTGCTCGTCGCCAACCTCGTCGGCGAGATCGGCATCGTGGCCACGGGCGGCGTCGTGCGGCTCACCGGCAGCGGCCTCGGCTGCTCGACGTGGCCCGAGTGCCAGCCGGGGTCCTTCACCCCGGTCCGCACCCCCGCGAGCTCGTACCACGACCTCGTCGAGTTCGGGAACCGCACGCTGACCGGCGTCGTCACGGTCCTCGCGCTCGTCGCGGTGTGGGTGGTCGCGACGCACTGGCCGCAGCGTCGACGTCTGCAGGCGGTCGCCGTCGGCGTCCTCGCGGGCATCCCGGCCCAGGCGGTCCTCGGCGGCATCACCGTGCTCACCGGCCTCAACCCGTGGACCGTCATGTCGCACTTCCTCCTGTCGATGGCGCTCGTCGCTCTCTCCACGGCCCTCGTGCGCGGCGCGCTCGACGAGCAGGACGGCCCCGGTGAGGTGGTCGTGCACCCCCTTGCCCGACGCGTCGCGCACCTCACGGCCGCCGTCGGCGTGGTCGTCCTCGTCCTCGGCACGGTCGTCACCGGCTCGGGCCCGCACTCCGGCGACGCCGACCGACCGGCCCGCACCGGCTTCGACCCGCGCTTCGTGTCGTGGATGCATGCCGACGCCGTCATGCTCTTCTGCGGTCTCGTCGTGGCGACGCTCGTGGCGGTGCGCATCACGGCGACGACGGACCGGGCCCGCCGGTCCTTCGACCTCGTCCTCGTCGTGACGCTCCTGCAGGGGCTCATCGGCTACGTGCAGTACTTCACCGGCCTGCCCGAGCTGCTCGTGCTGCTCCACATGATCGGCGCCGCGCTGCTCGCGACAGCCCTGACGTGGGGCGTGCTGTCGACGCGTCGCTCCCCCGTCTGACCGACCGCGCCCACCGCTGCCTAGGCTGGGCGCGTGAGCGAGCAGCCGACCCTGCGTGACGGCGACCTCGTGCTGCGACCCTGGCGGGCCGAGGACAGCGAGGTCACCCGCCGGTTGCACGACGCCGAGATCGCGCGCTGGTTCGACGTCCCCGACGCCGTGCCGCCCGCCGACGAGCACCTCGCCTGGATCGGGCGCACCCACGACGAGTGGGCCGACGACCGGGCCAAGGTGACCTTCCTCGTCCAGTGGCGCGGGCAGCCCGCCGGCTCGGTCGACGTGCGCCGCTCCGAGCCCGGCGTGGGCGTCCTGTCGTGGGTCGTCTACCCGCCGTCGCGCGGGCAGGGCCTGGCCTGGCGCGCCGTGCGGCTGCTCGTCGCGTGGTCCTTCGCCGAGCTCGGCCTCGAACGCGTCGAGGCCCACGTCAACCCGGCCAACCGCGCCTCGCTGCGGACGGCACTGCGCGCCGGCCTGCTGCGAGAGGGGCTGCTGAGGGGCAACGCGATGCTCGGCGGCGCCCGCACCGACACCGTCGTCCTCGGCCGACGCCGCGACGACCCGGCACCCGACAGCCGCGACGGCTTCACGGCGATGCTCGACTCCACGCTGCCGACCAAGCGCGCCATCGCCCAGGGCGTGCTCCGGTCCCCCGAGGGCCGGCTGCTGCTCCTCGAGCTCGTCTACAAGCGCGAGTGGGACCTACCCGGCGGAGTCGTCGACCGGCACGAGTCCCCCGCGGCGTGCGTCGTGCGTGAGCTGCGCGAGGAGCTGGCCCTCGACGTCACCGTCCACTCGCTGCTCGCCGTCAACTGGCTGCCCGCCCTGCACGGCTGGACCGACGCCACGGTGTTCGTCTTCGACCTCGGCACGCTCGACCCGGACGTCCTCGACCCGACCCGGTTGCAGCGTCGGGAGGTCGCCGCCGTGCACTGGACCGAGCCGCACGAGTGGGCCGGTCGCCTCGCCCCGTACAACCGACGCCTGCTCGAGGTCGTCTCCGGCCTCGGCGGCGACGCCCCAACCGTCTACCTCGAGGACGGCATCCCGGCCCTCTGACGCCGACGCGGGCTCAGCGCAGGAACGGCAGCGGCAGGTGCCAGATGGGGTCGAGCGCGACGCCGACGAAGAGCAGCGTCAGGTAGGTGATGGAGAAGTGGAACAGGCGCATCGGCTTGAGCGCGTCCTGGGCGACCCCGGCCCGGGCCCGCGTCAGGAGGCGGTGCGCCTCGGTGAGGAACAGGACGCCCGACACGAGGGCGGCGACGGTGTAGACCCACCCGACGCGCTGCACCGGGATGAGGGCCAACGACGTGAGGACCATCGCCCAGGAGTACAGGACGACCTGCTTGGCCACGACGACGAACCGCTCGACGACGGGCAGCATCGGCACGTGCGCGGCGGAGTAGTCGTCCTTGTAGCGCATCGACAGCGGCCAGTAGTGCGGCGGCGTCCAGAAGAAGATGACGAGGAAGAGGATGAACGCCGACCAGCTGACGGTGCCGGTGACGGCCGACCAGCCGATGAGGACCGGCATGCAGCCGGCCGCGCCGCCCCACACGATGTTCTGGGCCGTGCGCCGCTTGAGCAGCAGCGTGTAGCCGAAGACGTAGAAGAGCAGCGCCGCGAGCGCGAGCGCGGAGCTCAGCCAGTTGACGAGCAGCCCGAGCCAGAGCGTCGACCCGACGGTGAGGGCCACGCCGAAGACCAGCGCTCCCCGCGGGGAGATCGTGCCGGTGACGAGGGGGCGGCGGCTCGTGCGGTGCATGACGGCGTCGATGTCGCGGTCGATGTAGCAGTTGAGCGTGTTCGCCGCGCCGGCCGAGAGCGTGCCGCCGACGACGGTCGCGACGACGAGCCACAGGTTCGGCACGCCCTGCTGCGCCAGGAACATGACGGGAATCGTCGTGATGAGGAGCAGCTCGATGATCCGCGGCTTCATCAGGGAGACGTACTGCCCGACGAGGAACTTCAGCCCACTGCCGTCCGGACCGTGCAGCGCCGACAGGTCGGCGCGGGGGTCCACCGTTGTCACTGAGATCCTCACCGCTGGTTCGTCGCTCCGACCACCGGGTAGGACCCACGGCGTACAGAGCATTGCGCGGCAAGTCTAGACCGTCGCCAGACCGACGAGACACCGCACCGTCCCTTCACCGACGCGCCACGTACCGCGCGACAACGGAGCCCGACTCCCCCGCCAGCAGCCCTCCACGGGAGCCGCCCGAGCCGTGTGGAGCCACGCGTGACCACGGGACGGGCGTGGTGTCGTCGCTCACACGAGCGGGACTAGGCTCGTGCCGTTACGCGATCCACCTCGTCCGAAGGAGACCGGTCCGTGTCCAGCACCGCCACGAAGGCGAAGAACCCCACCCGTTCGAGGTCGACGAACAGCACCAAGGACCTGCTGGCACAACGAGACCCGGGCCTCCCCCGCCCCGTCGCGAAGAAGGCCGGCTGGAGCGACCTCGACGTCCGCGCCGTGGACACGGCGCGTCTGCTCGCCGCCGACGCGGTGCAGAAGGTCGGCAACGGACACCCGGGAACGGCCATGTCGCTGGCCCCGCTGGCCTACCTGCTCTACCAGAACGTCCTGAGGCACGACCCGTCCGACCCGTCGTGGCTCGGTCGCGACCGCTTCGTCCTCTCCGCCGGGCACTCGAGCCTGACCCAGTACGTCCAGCTCTACCTGTCCGGCTACGGCCTGTCGCTCGACGACCTCAAGGCGCTGCGCACGTGGGGCTCCCAGACGCCGGGCCACCCCGAGGTCCACCACACCAAGGGCGTCGAGATCACGACCGGACCGCTCGGCTCGGGCCTCGCCTCGGCCGTCGGCATGGCGATGGCCCAGCGCCGCCAGCGCGGCCTCTTCGACCCGGACGCCAAGCCCGGCACGAGCCCGTTCGACCACCACGTCTACGTCATCGCGTCCGACGGCGACATGCAGGAGGGCGTGAGCCACGAGGCGTGCTCGCTCGCCGGCCACCAGGAGCTCGGCAACCTCACCGTCGTCTACGACGCCAACCAGATCTCCATCGAGGACGACACCGACATCGCCTTCAGCGAGGACGTCGCCGCGCGGTTCGAGGCCTACGGCTGGCACGTCGTCGAGGTCGACTGGCGCAAGGACGCCAACGGCGCCACCTACGTGGAGGACGTCGACGCCCTCCTCGCCTCGATCAAGAGCGGCGAGAAGGTCCGCAACAAGCCGACGCTCGTCGTGCTCCACACGATCATCGCGTGGCCCGCACCGACGAAGCAGAACACCGGCAAGTCCCACGGCTCGGCCCTCGGCGACGCCGAGGTCGGCGCGACCAAGGAGCTGCTCGGCTTCGACCCGAACAAGAGCTTCACCGTCGAGCCGGCCGTCCTCAAGCACGCCCGCGACGTCGTCAAGCGCGGCAAGGCCGCCCACCGCGAGTGGGACAAGGCCTTCAAGGCGTGGCGCAGGGCCAACCCGGACCGTGCCGAGCTGCTCGACCGCATCCTGGCCAAGGAGGCCCCGAAGGGCCTCAGGCGTGCCCTGCCGACGTTCCCGGCCGACGCCAAGGGCGTCGCGACGCGGGCGGCGTCCGGCAAGGTTCTCAGCGCCCTCGCCGACGTCATGCCCGAGCTGTGGGGCGGCTCGGCCGACCTCGCCGAGTCGAACAACACGACGATGGAGGGCGAGCCCTCCTTCATCCCGAGCGGCAAGCAGACCCGCGAGTGGAAGGGCGGCCCGTACGGCCGCACGCTCCACTTCGGCATCCGCGAGAACGGGATGGGGATGATCCTCAACGGGATCGCGCTCGAGGGGCTGACGCGTCCGTACGGCGGCACGTTCCTCGTCTTCTCCGACTACATGCGCCCGGCCGTGCGCCTCGCCGCCATCCAGCAGGTACCGGTCACCTACGTGTGGACGCACGACTCCATCGGCCTCGGTGAGGACGGCCCGACCCACCAGCCGATCGAGCACCTCGCCGCGCTGCGCGCCATCCCGGGCCTCGACGTCGTCCGTCCGGCCGACGCCAACGAGACCGCGGCCGCGTGGGCGCAGATCCTCACGAGGACCGACGGCCCCGCCGCGCTGTGCCTGACGCGCCAGCCCGTCCCGACGTGGGACCGCACGAAGTACGGCAAGGTCAGCGGCGTCGCCAAGGGCGCCTACGTGCTCGTCGAGGAGTCGCGCGCGGGCGACCCCGACGTCATCCTCATCGCCACCGGCTCCGAGGTGCAGCTCGCGGTCGAGGCCGCCGAGAAGCTCGAGAAGGCCGGTGTCTCGGCGCGCGTCGTGTCGATGCCCTGCCGGGAGTGGTTCGAGAAGCAGAGCCGTTCCTACCAGGACAAGGTGCTGCCCCCCGCGGTGCGGGCGCGCGTCAGCGTCGAGGCCGGGGTGTCGATGGGCTGGCACGACCTCGTCGGCGACGCCGGTCGGATCATCAGCATCGAGCACTTCGGGGCCTCGGCCGACTACCAGACGCTCTTCCGCGAGTTCGGCATCACCGCCGACGCCGTCGTCAAGGCCGCCAAGGACTCCCTCAAGGCCGCGAGCGGCACGGTCGGCTCCGGCCGCACCGCGCCGCGCATCACCGAGACCAACCCGGCCCGCGCCGAGCAGAGCGCCGCCACCGACGTCATGGGCACCGACGTGGCCTCCGGTGCGGCTGCCGCCTCGGCCGAGGCCTGAACCACGGCGACACCGCCGACCTGACCCCACCTGACTTCCACGAGAAGGGGACTCCCATCATGACCAACCCGAACACCCAGGCCCTCTCCGACGCCGGCGTCTCGATCTGGCTCGACGACCTCTCCCGCGAGCTGCTCGAGACCGGCAAGATCTCCGAGCTCATCACCGAGCTGAACGTCGTCGGCCTCACGTCCAACCCGTCGATCTTCCAGGCGGCCCTGTCCAAGGGCGACCGCTACAACGAGGACCTCGCCGCGCTGACCAACGCCGGCAAGGACGTCGACGAGGTCGTGCACGAGCTGACGACGTCGGACGTGCGCAACGCCGCCGACCTCTTCCTCCCGCTCTACGAGTCGACGAAGGGCGTCGACGGCCGGGTCTCCATCGAGGTCGACCCGCGCCTCGCGCACGACACCGACAAGACGGTCGAGCAGGCCAAGCAGCTGTACGGCGACATCGACCGCGCGAACGTCCTCATCAAGATCCCGGCGACCAAGGCCGGGCTGCCGGCCATCACGGCCGTCATCGCCGAGGGCATCAGCGTCAACGTGACGCTCATCTTCTCCCTCGAGCGCTACCGCGCCGTCATGAACGCCTACCTCGAGGGCCTCGAGAGGGCGCAGGCCAACGGGCACGACCTGAGCACGATCCACTCGGTCGCCTCGTTCTTCGTCTCGCGCGTCGACACCGAGATCGACAAGCGTCTCGACGCCATCGGCACCGACACGGCCAGGGGCCTGCGCGGCAAGGCGGGGATCGCCAACGCCCGCCTCGCCTACCAGGCCTTCGAGGAGGTGTTCTCGACGCCGCGCTGGGGCACGCTCGCCGACGCCGGCGCCAACCTCCAGCGTCCGCTGTGGGCCTCCACCGGGGTCAAGGACCCGGCCTACCCCGACACGATGTACGTCGACCAGCTCGTCGCGGCGAACGTCGTCAACACGATGCCCGGCAAGACCCTCGAGGCCACGGCCGACCACGCCGACATCCACGGCGACACCATCACCGGGGCCTACGACGAGGCCTCCGACGTGCTCGACCAGCTCGACGGCGTCGGCGTCTCCTACACCGAGGTCGTCGACCTGCTCGAGGAGGAGGGCGTCGACAAGTTCGAGAAGTCCTGGGGCGAGCTGCTCGACGGCGTCCGCGCCGAGATGGACAAGGTCCGGGCATGAGCTCGATCTCCGTCACCGCGTCCGGCGCGGCGGCCGAGGCGATCGCCGGCCACGTCGGCACGCTCGTGACCGACCGGGTCGCGAGCCGGCTCTTCGAGCAGGACAGCACGCTGTGGGGCGAGGCCGCCGAGTCCGAGGCCGGCATCCGCCTGTCCTGGACCGGGCTGGCCCGCTCCTCGCGTCCCCTCGTCGGTGAGATCGCCGCCCTGCGGGCGCAGCTGACCGACGCGGGCCTGACGCACGTCGTGCTCTGCGGCATGGGCGGCAGCTCGCTCGCGCCGGAGGTCATCTGCGCGACGGCCGGCAAGGACCTCGTCGTCCTCGACTCCTCCCACCCCGACGTCGTGCGACGCGCGCTGGCCGACGACCTCGAGCACACCGTCGTCGTCGTGTCGAGCAAGTCCGGCTCCACCGTCGAGACCGACTCGCAGCGTCGGGCCTACGAGCAGGCGTTCACCGACGCCGGCATCGACCCGGCCGAGCGGATCGTCGTCGTGACCGACCCCGGCAGCCCGCTCGACGGCGAGGCCCGCGAGAAGGGCTACCGCGTCGTCAACGCCGACCCGAACGTCGGCGGCCGCTACTCGGCGCTCACCGCGTTCGGCCTCGTGCCGAGCGGGCTGGCCGGCGTCGACGTCGAGGCCCTCCTCGACGAGGCCGAGTCGGTCGCTGACCTGCTCGCCGCCGATGACGACGCCAACCCCGGTCTGCGCCTCGGTGCGGCCATGGGCGGCACGTCGCCGCTGCGCGACAAGCTCGTGCTCGTCGACGACGGCTCCGGCATCGTCGGGTTCGCCGACTGGGCCGAGCAGCTCATCGCCGAGTCCACCGGCAAGAACGGCACCGGGGTGCTGCCTGTCGTCGTGGCGGGCGACGACGACCCGGAGGTGCGTTGGCCGGCCGCTGACGTCACCGTGGCGCGGCTCGTGGCCGACGACGACGAGGGCGACCCGTCGGCGGGTTCGACTGCGGCGCAGGGCGGTTCCGAGGTCCGCGTCAGCGGGGCCCTGGGTGCCCAGCTGCTCATGTGGGAGGTCGCAACGGCCGTCGCCGGCCGCCTCCTCGGCATCAACCCCTTCGACCAGCCGGACGTCGAGAGCGCCAAGAAGGCCGCCCGGGCCCTCCTCGAGCAGGGCGCGGCGCAGGCCGACGCA
>JAEXXY010000510.1 GCA_023451855.1 Actinomycetes bacterium | reverse complement strand
CAAAAAATACTGATCGTCGTTGTCAACCAAAGAAATATAAATCATCCAAGAAACCAGCAAACCAGACACCACCTAGGACACCTGGTCACACGCCGGCCCCTCAAGACGAGGTATTGGCATCGATTTTTGACACGCTGTTGAGTTCTCAAGCATCAGACACACACCATCAACCACACCCACCAACGCGGGCCCGGCCTCCGGGGCAACCCTTCAAACTTACCCGTTCGCTTCGTACCGGTCAACTCGGGCGGCGCTCCGTCGGAGCAGCTGCTCGGGCCCCACCGGACTGGCTTCGGGGCTGGTGGACGAACGACCATCTCGTGGTCGTGGACCCACCGGATGTCTGCCCCGGGACCGGCCAGCTTCGCGACCGATTCACTCGATCGCCGTGGCGTCCGTTCCTCCCTGTCGGGCTGACGAAGAGAACAGTAGCCCGGGCCCTGCGGGAAACACAAATCCCTGCCCCCGCAGACGCAGAAACGGCCGGATCCCGTTGCATTACAACGGAATCCGGCCGCTCAGGTGCCCACAGAGCCACAGAAGCGCGTCGGCGAGCGGCCGCCACGCACGGAGCGTCAGCCGGAGCGTCGCGCCGCCGCGAGGTTGCGGCGCCCGCGCTTGAGGACGGCCACCTCACCGTGCAGGAAGTCGCCCTCGCCGAGCACGAGCTCGGGGTCGGTGACCTTGACGTTGTTGAGCGAGACTCCCCCGTCGGCGATCGCACGACGGGCCGCGTTGCGCGACTCCACGAGGCCTACCGCCACGAGGGCATCGACGAACGACGTGCCGACTGCGACGTCGGCGCCCGGCAGCTCGGAGGTCGCGTCCTTGAGCGTCGACGCGTCGAGCGCGCCGAGGTCTCCCTTGCCGAACAGCGCCTCGGAGGCGGCCTGCACCGCCTGGGTCGCCGCCGCGCCGTGCACGAGCGTCGTGACGTCGGCGGCCAGCGCGCGCTGAGCCGCTCGCCGGAACGGCTCCTCGGCCACCTGTCGTTCGAGCTCCTCGATCTCCTCGCGGGAGCGGTCGGACAGCGCCTTGAGCATGCTGACGACCGATGCGTCCTCGACGTTGAGGAAGTACTGGTAGAAGGCGTACGGGCTCGTCATGTCGGCGCTGAGCCACACGGCGTTGCCCTCGGACTTGCCGAACTTGCGCCCGGTGGAGTCGACGAGCAGCGGGGTCGCCAGGGCGTGCACCGAGCGCCCCTCGACCCGGTGGACGAGGTCGACGCCGGCGGTGATGTTGCCCCACTGGTCGCTGCCACCGATCTGGAGCACGCAGCCCCGGCTCCGGTACAGCTCGAGGTAGTCCAGCGCCTGGAGCATCTGGTAGCTGAACTCGGTGTACGAGATGCCCTGGTCGCTCTCGAGGCGCCTCGCCACGGCCTCCTTGCGGATCATCTGGTTGACCCGGAAGTGCCTACCGACGTCGCGCAGGAAGTCGAGGGCGCTCATCGGCGCCGTCCAGTCGAGGTTGTTGACGAGCACGGCCGGGTTGTCGCCCTCGAAGTCGAGCAGCGGCCCCACGAGCTGCTGGATCCGCGCCACCGACTCGGCGATCGTGTCCTTGTCCTGCAGCACCCGCTCGGAGTCGGGCTTCGGGTCGCCGATGAGCCCGGTCGAGCCGCCCACCAGGCAGATGACGTGGTGCCCCGCCGCCTGCATCCGCCGCATGACGGACAGCTGGACGAAGTTGCCGAAGTGCAGCGAGGGCGCGCTCGGGTCGAAACCGCAATACAGCGTGATCGGCCCGTCGGCGAGTGCCTCGCGCAGCGCCGCCTCGTCGGTGGTCTGCGCCACCAGGCCGCGCCACTGCAGCTCGTCGAAGATGTCGGTCACGGGTATCGGTTCCTCTCGGTCGGACCTTGGGTCGGTGCGGGCCCAGTGCCCACGCGCACAGCCTGCCCTACGCCGACCGGCGTCGGCCAACGGGTTGCCGGTCGTCCCACATCACGGCCGCCGCCGCCGGACGACGCCCGGTCGGTACGCCGACACCGTCGGCTCGCCCTCGAGCCAGAAGCGCCACGGGAACACCGAGCCGTCACCGCCGGCCCCGCTGACGCCCACGCGCGGTCCGGTGCGCACGCGCGCGGTGTCAGGCTGAGTGACCGGTGCGCGCACGACGAGGTCCACTGGGTCGCCGATCGGAGGGCGACAGAAGTCGCGCCCGGTCTCGGACGCGCCGAGCGCGAGCACCTGACCCAGCCGACCGGGACCGCGGGCCCAGTCGCGCTCCCGCTGCCCGACGCGTCGGGCAGCGGCGAGGTCGTGGCCGTCGACGACCTCCCCACCCCGTAGGAGCACCGCCGACGCGCTGCCGTCGCCGCCGGCGACGAGGTTGGCGCACCAGTGGTTGCCGTAGGTGAAGTACACGTAGAGGAACCCGGCGGGACCGAACATGACCCGGGTGCGCGGCGTCGGACCCCGGTAGGCGTGCGACCCCGGGTCGACCTCACCCGCGTAGGCCTCGACCTCGGTGAGGCGCAGCGTCACACCCCCGTGCGTCACGGTGCACCCGAGCAGGTCCGGAGCCACCTCGAGCACCGGCCGGGCGAAGAACGAGCGCGGCAGCCGCTCCCCCGCCGACGGGTCGGGCTCGCGTCGGCAGGTCGGGGCGGCGGCGTCGGTCACCCGTCAGACGCTAGCGG
>JAEXXY010000493.1 GCA_023451855.1 Actinomycetes bacterium | reverse complement strand
AGCCACCCCTCCGCCTCGAGGCTGTCGCCGCTGAGGACGGCGCGCACCCGGTCGGCAGCGACCCGGCGCGCGAGGTCGGCCTGCGAGCGCAGCCGCAGCAGGTGCAGGGCCACGACCGACGCGGTCTGGGCCAGCGAGCGGCGCACGGCCTCGGGCGGTTCCACGTCGACGACTGCCCAGATCGACCCGAGCCACTCGGTGCCGGCGCGTACCGGGACGACGAGGCGCGCCCCGAGGTCGCGACCCGCCGGCACGAAGAACGGCTCGTCGGACCGCGCCAGGCGCCGGAAGACGCCTCGGCCGCGGAGCGAGGCGATGACCTCGTCGGGCACGCGGCGCCCGACGATCGTCGAGACGCGCGCCGGGTCGGAGACGGCCTGGGTCGAGGAGTAGGCGAGCACGCGCGACTGGGTGTCCTCGATGGTGATCGGGCCGCCGACGAGGGCGGCGCACGCGTCGGCGAGCGCGAACAGCTCGTCGAGCACGGGCCCCTCGGCTCGCACCGCGGGACCGCTCGCTGCGCGGTCGAGCACCCCGCGCAGCAGCCACACGACGTGGGCCCACGACGCGTGGTCGGCCAGCTCGACGAGGGCGACGCCGTATCGGCTCGCGGCTGCCCTCACCTGGTGGTTGCGCGCGGCGCCACGCCGCAGCACCACGGCCCCGACGTCGACGCCCGCAGCCCCCTCGATGAGGGCGGCCGCGTCGGCGGGGCGGTCGACGCCGACGCCGAGCAGCAGGTCTCCGGCCTGGCCGAACACCCCGGAGCCGGGTTCGGCGAGGGTCACGTCGTCAACGGTCCGCGCCCCGGCGTCGACGACGACCGTGAGCAGGCCACCGCCGATGGTGCCGACGAGCTGGGCGACGGGCAGCCCGACCGAGCTCGTCGACGACGTTCGGGTGGCGGCGCGGCTGGAGGCACCGCGGGGCGTGGCCATGCCTCCATGGTGCCACGGGCTTTGTGTCGGGCGCACAATGATCTGCCCGAAGTCTGGCCGTCCAGCACCACAGGTGCTTGATCGGGCGGCCCCACCATGGTCGTGGGCGCCACCCCACCGGCGCCCACCCAGGACGCACCACCGCTCACGACCAGGAGTCGACCCATGGCTGCCGCCACCCCGTCCGTTCCCTCGGCGCACCGCGCCCCCGAGCGCGTCGCCGTCGTCGGCGCCGGCATGGTCGGGCTCGCCACCGCCTGGTTCCTGCAGGAGCGCGGTGTCGAGGTCACCGTCATCGACCGCGAGGGCGTCGCCGCAGGCGCGTCGTGGGGCAACGCCGGGTGGCTGACGCCGGGCATCGCGACGCCGTTGCCCGAGCCGGCCGTCCTCAAGTACGGCCTGCGCGCCGTCTTCAGCCCGAGCTCGCCGGTGTACGTGCCGCCCAGCGCCCGCCCCGACTTCCTGCGGTTCGTCACCGGCTTCACCCGCCACAGCACCATGAAGGCCTGGAAGAAGGCCATGGGCGCGCTCGTGCCGGTCAACGACCTGTCGCTGCAGAGCTTCGACCTGCTCAAGGCCGGCGGCGTCGACGCCGACACCTACGAGGCGAAGTCGTTCACCGCGGCCTACCGCACCGCCGAGGAGCGCCAGACCCTCCTCGAGGAGATCGAGCACATCCACGCCTCCGGCGGCGACATCACCTTCGACGTCCTCTCCGGCGACGAGGCCCGTGCCATCGAGCCGGCCCTGTCCGACCAGATCGGCGCCGCGATCGTGCTGCACGGCCAGCGCTTCATCAACCCGGGCGCCTACGTGGCCGCGCTCGCCGACTCGGTGACCGCCCGCGGCGGCAAGATCGTCACCGGCAGCGCCGTCACGTCCATCACCGACAACGCCAACGGCGTCGTCGTCACCAACGACTTCGGCCAGGCCGAGCAGTACGACTCCGTCGTCGTCGCCACCGGCGCGTGGCTCGGCAAGCTGGCGCGGGAGTTCGGCGTCAAGCGGGTCGTGCAGGCCGGTCGCGGCTACTCCTTCAGCGTCGAGGTCGAGGACCTGCCCAACGGCCCCGTCTACTTCCCGGCCGCTCGCGTCGCGTGCACGCCGGTCGGTGACCGCCTCCGCGTCGCCGGCATGATGGAGTTCCGACGGCCCGAGGCCGCGCTCGACCAGCGCCGGATCGGTGCCATCGTCGAGTCGGCCCGCCCGCTGCTCAAGGGCGCCGACCTCGACCACCGCCAGGACGAGTGGGTCGGCTCGCGCCCCTGCACCATCGACGGCCTGCCGCTCATCGGTGCCACGCGCAGCTCGAAGGTTTTCGTCGCCGGTGGCCACGGCATGTGGGGCATCACGCTCGGCCCGGTCACGGGACGCCTGCTCGCGGAGCAGATCGTCACCGGCACCACGCCGGATGCGCTGCGCCCGTTTAACCCGCTGCGCTGACGCGGATTCGCCTGGGAGGGTGAGAGGCCCGCTCGACAGTCGATGTCGGGCGGGCCTTCACGCGTCGTGACGGGACAGCCGCGACGTCCGACGTCGGTGACGCCCGCGTTGGGGTGATCGGGCGCGGGTGCCTGGGTCAGTCGGACTCGTGCCCGTCGTCTGCGCCAGGGCCGGGTTCGGTTGCGCCGTCGTCAGATCCGTCGTCAGATCCGTCTTCCGAGCCGTCATCCGAGCCGTCACCGGAGCGGGCCTCGGAGCCCGACCCGTCCCGCGTCGTCGACGGCGCGATGCCCGACTCGGACGCGTCGTCCGACTCGTGCTCGTCGTCGTCCCCGACGCCGTGACCCGAGTGCTCGGTGCCGGTGGGGCGGCCGGCGGACGAACTCGAGCCTTCATGCCCGCCAGTACTCCCACTCGTGCCCCCACCGCCCCGCGCGGGGCCGGATTCGTCGGCGTCCTCGGCCTCGTCGCGGGAGTCGGCAGGCGTGTCGTGGCGCGAGCCGGTAGCGGGCGAGCGTGGACTGGCGGAGACCGCACCGGCGGTGCTGCCGTCGCCCCGACCGGGGCCGCGTTCGGCGGCGACCGGGGTGCGCGCGCCGTCTCCTCGGACGGGCGCCACGACAC
>JAEXXY010000488.1 GCA_023451855.1 Actinomycetes bacterium | reverse complement strand
GCGCGAGAGTGCGGCCTCGGCGCCGTCCGCGCCGACGCGCGCCGCGGCCACGGGCCTGACACCGCTGACGCCCACGACGGGCCCGGGGCTTCCCACCCCGCCGACACCCCAGGCCACGAGGGGCTCGGGCGCGGCTCCTGCGTCGTTCCCGCTCGCGGTCGTCACCGGCCTGCAGAACCTCAGGGCCACGGCGACGCTCGACGAGCTGCGCGCGTTCGCCGCTCGCGGGTCGCTCGTCGTCCCCTGCGGGGTCACCGTCAGACGCCCGGCCATGACCCCCCGTGGTCGCTGCACCGACGCCGCCCGGATCGTCGACGTCGTGCGTGCCGCGCCGGGGCGCGTCGCCCTCCTGCCGCCCGGGCTCGTCGAGCCGGCGACGAAGGTGCTCTCGATCGCGGGCACCGGACCGTACGGGATGTTCGGGCCGGACCTCTTCGGCGACAAGGCCGCTCGAGCGCTCCCCTACCCCGTCTGGGGCACCGCGACGCCCGGCGTCCCGGCGGGGACTGCCGCCCTCGACCCGCGCTGGACGGCGTACGACGCGTCGAGGGTCTGGACGATGACCAACCTCGGCAGCCTCTGCTCCGACCGCGGAGCCGCGACGCAGGCCGTCGCCCGGGGCCGCGGCTGGGACTGGGTCTTCGAGGGCGGGACGGCGAGGTACGCGGGCCCGGCCGTCGTCGACCCGCCCTACGAGCGGCCCTACCGCACCGTTCACCCCGTCGACACCGGCAACCGGGGCGCGACGCCCCGGGTCGTGCGCCAGTCCGACGTCGCGATCGCCGACCACGAGTGCCCGATCGTCGCCGACCGCGACTACACGCCGCAGCTCGGGACGACGACGGTCTTCAGCGTGCCCGAGGCCGTTCTCCCCCGCTGGCGCGACACGCTCGGCCTCGACGCCGTGTATCTCGCCGCGAACCACATGAGCGACAAGGGAGTTCGCGGCATCCGCTCGACGCTCCGGCTCATGGACAAGTACCAAATCCCCCGCACCGGGCTCGGGATGGACCTCGACGAGGCGCTGCGCCCGGCCTTCGTCGACGTCGCGGGCATCCGTGTGGGGTTCGTCGCCGTCAACGACGTCGCCGGTGTCGACCGCGCTGACCACAACACACCGGGAGTTCCCTGGATCACCCGGGCGAACATCGCCGAGGGCGTCAAGCGCGCACGCGCCGGGGGCGCCGACCTCGTCGTGTGCAACCCGCAGTGGTGGGGCGGCGCCGAGTACCACGACGACCTCTGGCCCTTGCAGCAGAAGCAGGTTCGCTGGTTCGGCGCGGCCGGGTGTGACCACGTCATCGGCTCCGGCACGCACGTCGCCGGACCGCTGCTGCTGGGCAGACGCGCGGCCGGCGGCGTCGGCGTCGTCCTGTCCAGCCCCGGTAACTACCTGTTCGGCCAGGGCTGGTGGCAGGAGACGCAGGAGGGGATCATCCTCGACCTCACGTTCCGCGGCACCACGCTCGTCAACGTCCGGATGCGCCCGACGGTGATGCTCCTCCAGGCGCGCCCGGCGCTCCTGGACCCGCAGGGCGACGGCCGTTACGTGCTCCAGCGGGTCCTGAAGTACTCGTCGGTCGACGACCGCCGCTGACGCGTCGGTGAGGGGACGTCGACCGACGAGCGATCCTCAGCGGATGCGGCCCGCCCGCCACTGCGACGTCCAGATCTTCTGGAGCTTGACGCGCTGCCCTGGCCGCGGGGAGTGCCAGATCTTGCCGTGACCGGCGTAGATGCCGACGTGGTAGGCCCGGCCGTGGGACATGAAGAAGATGAGGTCGCCCGGCCGGACGTGTGACTTGGAGATGCGAATCGTCTTGAGCCGCTGGGCGTTCGCGGTGCGCGGCAGCTTCACGTGCAGTCGCTTCTTGTACACGTAGTAGACGAGCCCGGAGCAGTCGAACGACCGCGGGCCGGCCCCGCCCCACCGATAGGGCTTGCCACGCTGTGCGGCCGCGATCCGCACGGCGCGCAGGCCACGGGTGATCGAGACGGAGGTGGGGGTGACGTAGGCGATCGAGGTGGTGGGCGCCGACGTCGCGGACCGACCAGGCGCGGCGACGCCGAGGGCAGGTGTCGTGGCGACCCGGGCTGCCGGGGGTGAGGCCGTCGTGGAGGCCGGTGGCACGCCGCCGGTCCCGACGAGGAGGGCGCCTGCGAGCAGGGGCGTGAGAGCGAGCGAGGACAGGGAGATGCGACGTGCGGGGGTGGTCGTGGACATGGGGGATCCCTTCCACGCCTACGAGGTGAGCTGTCGGGTTCGGACGGAAGATGCCCGGCCGCTGCTGCGGCTTCACCCCAAGGGCCGGCTGTGCGGCCCGCAAGTGGGTCCCCCGTTCCTGTCCGCGGTCTTGCCCGACTGCCCCACCGGCGGACAGGATTCGGCGCCCGGCGGGCCGCCCGGGGAAGACCCCGGGCGATACACACCAGTCGACGGTGACAGACACTCGGGTCCGGGAGAACGGCCGAGCCCACCTTGGTCAACAGTTGCCAGCCCAATCCGGTACGAAGTCCGCAGAACGACAGCCCGATTCGTCGCCTTTACGGCGAGTCGCCTCCTGAGCAGGAAAAGCGCGTCTGGGGAAAACCGGGTGGACTGCACGCAGGCATCCGACGCCCCATGGACGACGCCCCGCGCCCGGACGCGGGGCGTCGTGTCGTCGTGAGCGGGAAAGCCCCGCGGAGAGGTGGGTGGCCGCATGGCCTGCTCAGCGGACCGGTTCCACCGCTGAACCCCTCTCCCCCACCAGGTCGGCCGGGCCATCCGGTCGCGCCCGCCTACGTGCACGACGAAGGAATCATCGTGAAACCACTGTCCGAGAACGAGATCCGCGCATCTCTCGTCAACTGCTCGCGCCGTGAGACGAAGCAGGTACCGATGCCCAGCCGCTTCGAGTCCCTGGCCGCCGAGGACTGGGAGGCCCTCGACTACCTGGGCTGGACCGACCGCAGCAACCCGCAGCGTGCCTACGTCGTCGTACCCGTCGACGACGAGCCGATCGGCTTCATGCTCCGCGCGAGCGAGAAGAAGGCCGGCCGCAGCGCCATGTGCGCGTGGTGCGAGGACGTCTTCGCCACGAGTGACGTGTCGCTGTTCGTCGCGCGCCGCGCAGGCGCCGCCGGTCGTGACGGCAACAGCCTCGGCACGCTCGTGCACGCCGACTTCAGCTGCTCGGCCCACGTGCGGCGCCTGCCCAACGCCCTCGAGGGCGGCCTCGACCCCCACGCCCTCGTCGACCGACGCGTCGAGGAGCTGCGGACGCGGTCGGCGGCGTTCGCGCGACGCCTTCGGCACGGCTGACCGCCGCGCCCCGACGCCTCGGCGCGCGGCGGGTTGGACGGTCGGGCGGGCGTCCGCTACGGTGGGCGTCGCCTCGCAGGTGTAGTTCAGTAGCAGAACAGCCTTCTTCCAGAAGGAAGACGCACGTGCAATTCGTGCCGCCTGCTCCAGTAGACGAAGGGCCCGGTCTCGCGACCGGGCCCTTCGTGCGTCTGCGGCTGCTCGCGCAGGGTTGGCTCACCCCACCGGCACGGGGTCGGGGCGCGGCGTCGACCCGGACCCCGACGCGTCTGGCTCGCTTGGCGCGCCGCCCTCCTCGCGGATCCCGAACCGAGCGTAGACGCGGGCCAGCGGCCCCGGCAGCCACCAGTTCGCGTCGCCGAGCAGTCGCATCGTCGCCGGCACGACGACCATGCGCACGAGCAGGGCGTCGAGGACGATCGCGACGATCATCGCGACGCCGATGAGCTTGATGAAGGTGATCGACGACGCCGAGAAGAAGCCGATGACCACGAGGATGAGCAGGGCCGCCGACGTGATGATCCGGCCGGTGCGCTGCATGCCCGTCGCGACGGCGGCACGGTTGTCGCCCGTGCGGTCGTACTGCTCCCGGATCCTCGACAGGAGGAACACCTCGTAGTCCATCGACAGGCCGAAGACGAGCGTCATGACGAGGATCGGCTGGGTCGCCTCGACGAAACCGGTGGACTCGAAGCCGAGCCACGAGGACAGGTGGCCCTCCTGGAAGACCCACGTCACGACGCCGAGGGTGGCCGCGAGCGTCGCGACGTTGAGCAGGATCGCCTTGAGCGGCATGAGCAGCGACCCGAAGGCGAGGAAGAGCAGCAGGAAGGTAGCGCCGGCCACGACGAGCCCCATGAGCGGCAGGGTGGCCCCGATCGAGTCGAGCCGGTCGATGAGCTGGGCCGTCGGGCCGGTGACGAGAACCTGACGCACGCCGTCGGCGCGCAGGGCGCGCACTTCGGCGACGACATCCTTGGCCTGCTGGTCGAGCGACTCTCCGCGGTAGGTGACGGACACGGCGGCGAGGTCGCCGTCGACGCCGACGACCTGCGCTCCGGTGACGCCGTCGAGGGTGCGCAGGTCGGACAGGTAGCGGCCGAGGACGGCCCGACCCGCGGCGGACGCGACGGGCGCGTCGAGCGTCGCCGCGACCACCACCGGGTCGGTCGTCGTGACATTGAAGTCCTGCGCGAGAACCCGGCTCACCTGGCGCGCCTCGGCGTCGGCCGGCAGCACCCGCTCGTCGACGCCGCCGAAGCGCACCCCGAGGAAGGGCGCGGCGAGCACGGCCAGGACCGCGAGGCCCGACCCGAGGAAGACGACCGGCCGCCGCATGACGAGCTCGGCCAGGCGCGACCAGAACCCGGTGGTGCGCTCGACCCGGCCGGACCGGCGCACCGACCACCGGTCGACGCGGCTGCCGAGCATCGCGAGGACGGCGGGCAGGACGACCACCGCGGCCACCGCGGCGATGAGCACGGCCGCGATCCCGCCGATCCCCATGGAGCGCAGGAAGGTCTGCGGGAACAGGAGCAGGCCGGACAGGGCCACGGCGACGGTGGCGGCGGACACGGCCACGGTGCGACCGGCGGTGGCCACGGTGCGTCGCGTCGCGGCGAAGCGGTCGTGGCCGGCGGCGAGCTCCTCGCGGAAGCGCCCGACCATGAGCAGGCCGTAGTCGAT
>JAEXXY010000416.1 GCA_023451855.1 Actinomycetes bacterium | reverse complement strand
GTCATCGACTGGTCCGGCCGCGACGTCGTCGACATCGGCTGCGGCACGGGCTTCCACCTGCCGATGTTCGCCGCCACGGCGCGCTCCGTCGTCGGCGTCGAACCGCATCCGCCGCTGGCCGACCTTGCGGCCCAGAGGGTCTCGGGCGTGCCGAACACGTCGGTGCGCGAGGAGGGGGCGGCCGCGATCGGTGTCCCCGACGCCTCGTTCGACGTCGCGCACGCGCGCTGGTCCTACTTCTTCGGGCCGGGCTGCGAGCCCGGCCTCGCCGAGCTCGAGAGGGTCATGCGACCCGGCGGTGCGGCGTTCGTCATCGACAACGACGCGACGCGCTCGACGTTCGGCACGTGGTTCCGTCGCGCCCTGCCGAGCTACGACCCCCGGGCCGTCGAGCGCTTCTGGGAGCGGCAGGGCTGGTCGCGCGAGCGCCTCGACATCCGGTGGGACTTCGACTCCCGCGAGGACTTCGAGGCGGTCGTCGGCATCGAGTTCGCGCCCGAGCACGCCGACCTCATCCTCGCCGAGCACCCCGACGCCACGGGCGTCGACTATGCCGTCAACCTCTGGTTCCGCCGCTACTGACGCCTGCCCGCGTCGGTGCCGTCAGTCGACGAGGTCGAGGGCGATGTCGACGATCGGCGAGGAGTGGGTCAGGGCGCCGACGGAGATGAAGTCGACGCCGGTGTCGGCGTAGTCGCGGGCCACCTCCAGGGTCATCCCGCCCGTCGCCTCGATCTCGACCGGCTCACCCGCGGCCCGCAGCAGGGCGACCGTCTCGGCGAGCACCGGCACGGTCATGTTGTCGCACATGACGAACCGGGCGCCCGCGTCGTAGGCCTCCTGCGCCTCGGCGGGCGTCGTCACCTCGACCTGCACGTCCACCTCGGGGAAGCGTTCCCGCACGAGGGCGTAGGCCGCGGCCACCGAGCCCGCTGCGAGCTTGTGGTTGTCCTTGATCATCGCGACGTCGTAGAGGCCCATGCGCTTGTTCGTGCCGCCGCCGCACCGCACCGCGTACTTCTCGAGCCAGCGCAGCCCCGGCGTCGTCTTCCGGGTGTCGAGGACCATCGTCGTCGTGCCCTCGAGCGCGTCGGCCCACCGACGCGTGTGGGTCGCGACGCCGGAGAGCCGGCTGAGGACGTTGAGCAGGGTGCGCTCGGCCACGAGGACCACCTGGGTGCGGCCCTCGACGCGGGCGAGCACGTCGCCGCGCACCACGCGCGCGCCGTCGTCGGCGAGCACCTCGACGGTCGGCGTCGGCAGGCCGAGCCGCTCGGCCACCGCCGCGAGCACGAGGCCCACGACGGGGATGCCGGCCACGACGCCGGGTGCCCGGGCCACGACCTCGGCGACCCGCTCCTGCTCGGCCGGGATCGTCGCCAGCGTGGTGACGTCAAGACCCTTCGGGCCCAGGTCCTCCTCGAGGGCGACGGCGACGACGCGTCGGGCCCACTCCTCGGGGAAGCCGCTCAGGCCGTCGGACGCCGTTGCTGCGTCGGGCTGGTGGGTCACCGGGTCTCCTCAGGTCGTGGATCGGTCTGTGCCACAGGCTCTTCGGTGGCTCGCTCGGAGACACCGGCGTCGAGGTCCAGCCCGTCGAGGTTGGCGTGCGGCACCGGCACGACTGTCGCCCCGAGCCGGCCCGACGCCTCCCGCGTCAGGTGCACGTGGTGCAGGAACCGCTCGTCGTCACGCGTCGGGAAGTCCTCCCGGACGTGGCCACCGCGGGTCTCCTCGCGCAGCGCGGCGGCGTGGGTCAGGGCCCGGCCGAGGTGCACGAGGTTGGTGGTCTCCCAGCTCTTGGGCCCGCCCTGCCGGTCGGCGTCGGTGGCCGCCTTGGCCGACACCGCGGCGAGCGCCTCCTCGGTGGCCGCGAGCGAGGCCGCCGACCGCACCGTGCCTGCGCCCGCCGTCATGGCCCGCTGCACGTCGAGGCGACGCTTGCCGCGGACGAGCTCGGGCGGCACGGTGTCCTCGCCGTCCTCGCCCTGCGCCGGCGCGGTCGCCGGCAGCTCGCCCGCGCCGAGGCGCGCCGTGAGGTCGTCGGCGATCCGGCGGGCGAAGACGAGGCCCTCGAGCAGGGAGTTGGACGCGAGGCGGTTGGCCCCGTGGACGCCGGTGCACGAGGTCTCGCCGCAGGCGTAGAGCCCCTCGAGCGACGTGCGACCGCGCAGGTCGGTGCGCACGCCACCGGACGCGTAGTGCTGGGCCGGCGCCACGGGCAGCAGCTGCGTCGCCGGGTCGAAGCCGAGCTCGCGACAGCGCGCGACGATCGAGGGGAAGCGCTGCTCGAGGAAGTCGGCGCCGAGGTGGCGACAGTCGAGGTACACGTGGTCGGTGCCGGTCTCGCGCATCCGCCGGATGATGGCCCGGGCCACGACGTCGCGCGGCGCGAGGTCGGCGAGCGGGTGCTGGCCCTGCATGAACCGCTCCCCCGCCTCGTCGACGAGGAACGCGCCCTCGCCGCGGACCGCCTCGGAGATGAGCGGCTGCTGGCCGCGCGAGCCCTCGCCGAGCCACAGCACCGTCGGGTGGAACTGGACGAACTCGAGGTCGGCGAGCACCGCACCGGCACGCAGGGCGGCGGCCATGCCGTCGCCGGTCGCGACGGACGGGTTCGTCGTCGAAGCGTAGATCTGGCCGAGACCGCCCGTCGCGAGCACGACGGCCCGCGCGTGCGCCGCCCCGACGCCGTCGACCTGCCCCGCGCCGATGACGTGGAGCGTCACGCCGCACACGCGTCGGTCGGCATCGGTGAGCAGGTCGACGACGAGGGCGTGCTCGATGACCTCGATGCCCGGGTCGTCGCGGACCCGGTCGAGGGCGGCGATGAGGGCGCGGCTGATCTCGCGGCCGGTCGCATCGCCGCCGGCGTGCAGGATCCGGTCGCGGTGGTGGCCGCCCTCGCGGGTCAGGCTGAGGTCACCGGCGTCGCCGCGGTCGAAGTCGGCGCCGAGGGCGATGAGGTCCCAGACGGCGTCGGTGCCCTCGGTGACGAGGGTGCGCACGGCGTCGACGTCGCACAGGCCGACGCCGGCCACGAGGGTGTCGTGGATGTGCTCTGCCGGGCTGTCCTCGGGCGACATGACGGCGGCGATGCCACCCTGGGCCCAGGCGGTCGACCCCTCGTCCAGGACGGTCTTCGTCACGAGCAGGACCCGGTCGACACGACGCCGCAGCCGCAGCGCCGTCGTCAGGCCGGCGATGCCGCTGCCGACGACGATGACGTCGGCCGTGGCCGTCCAGCCCGGCTCCGGCGCGCGCAGCCGTCGCGGGATCGTGATGCCGCTGTCGTTCATGAGCACCTTCTCGGTGGGACGCTGCCGGGGTCACCGGTCGTGGGGTCGTGCCCCATACCGTATGCCGCCGGCTCAGCCCCGGTGGGCGTGGTCCCGTTCCGTGACCGCGGAGGTCATCAGGCCGAACCCGTCGGGGACGTCGCCGGCGTCGTGACCGGTCTCGACGATGCGGTTGTCGCGGTCGACGAAGACGACGTTCGGCTCGAAGGTCCGCGCCTCGGCGTCGTCCATGGCCGCGTAGGCGATGATGATGACGGTGTCGCCGGGCGAGATGAGCCGCGCCGCAGCGCCGTTGATGCAGACGATGCCGCTGCCGCGCTCGCCCTCGATGGCGTACGTCGTGAGGCGGTTGCCGTTGTCGACGTCGACGACGTCGACCTGCTGGCCGGGCCACAGGTCAGCGGCGTCCAGGAGGTCGCGGTCGATGGTGAGCGAGCCGACGTAGTGCAGGTCGGCCTGGGTCACGGTGGCGCGATGGATCTTCGAGTGGAGCATGAAGCGCTGCACGGTGGATCTGTCCTCAGGAGAAGGGGATTCGGTCGGATGCGTCGGCGCCGCCTTGCGGAGGCCCGACGCGTCAGGGCTGGGAGAACACCTCGAGCGCGCCGCCGCCGGGACCGACGAGCACGGGCAGGTTGTCGATGAGGCGCGTCGTGCCGACCCGGCCGGCGACGGCGAGCAGGGCCTCCCCGCGGTACCACTCCGGCACGTCCTCGAGGGTGTCCGGGTGGACGAGCACCAGGTAGTCGACGAGCGCGAGCGGCTCGCGCACGAGCACGGATCGGGCGGCGCGCCGGACGGCCGAGGGCCCCTCGGTGGCGGCGTCGGCCCCGGCGCGCAGCGCCGCCGACAGGGACAGCGCCGTCTCGCGGTCGGACGGCGTCAGGTACGTGTTGCGGCTCGACATCGCCAGGCCGTCGGCCTCGCGCACCGTCGGCACCGACACGACGTTGACCGGGAAGTCGAGGTCGCGGACCATGCGGCGGATCAGGAGCAGCTGCTGGGCGTCCTTCTGCCCGAAGTACGCCGACGTGCAGCGCGTCAGGTGCATGAGCTTGGCGACGACGGTCAGCATGCCGTCGAAGTGGCCGGGACGGGCCTGGCCCTCGAGGACGTCGCCGAGCGGGCCGGCCGACACCCGCACGCCGGGGTCGCCGTCGGGGTAGATGACGTCGGGTGTCGGGGCGAAGACGAGGTCGACACCGGCGTCGGTGCAGATCTGCAGGTCGGTGTCGAACGTGCGCGGGTAGCGCGAGAGGTCCTCCTTCGGCCCGAACTGCAGCGGGTTGAGGAAGATCGTGACGACGACGTGCGCGTGGGTCTCACGGGCGCGCCGGATCAGCGTCGCGTGGCCGTCGTGGAGCGCGCCCATCGTCATGACGACGGCGACGTCGCCGTCGTCGAGACGGGCCCGGGCCTCGCGCAGCTCGTCACGCGTGCGCGCGACGACGGGGGTCTGGGTCACGGTCGGTCCTCCTCGCGGGCCAGCAGCTGGAGCAGGGGATCCGCGACGTCCGCCCGGAGGCGGCCGCTGAGCAGGGCCCGCTGCGCCGTCGCGCGCGCCAGCGCCAGGTAGGTCGGCCGGATGTCCGGGGCCACCGTGCGCAGCATCGCGACGTGCCCGGCCACGGTACCGGCATCGCCGCGGGCCACCGGGCCGGTGAGGGCAGCATCACCCAGCTGGAGGGTGTTGCCGAGCGCTGCGGACAGGAGCGGCTCGAGCACACGGGCCGGGTCCTCGATGCCGGCCTCGCCGAGCAGCTGCATCGACTGCGCGACGAGGGTGACCAGGTGGTTCGCCCCGTGGGCGAGGGCCGCGTGGTAGGTGACGCGCTCGTGCTCGGGCACCCAGACCGGGTCGCCGCCCATCTCGATGACGAGCGCCTCGCCGACCGGACGCGCGGCGTCGACGGTCGTGACGCCGAAGCAGCAGTCATGGAGGCGCTCGAGGTCGACATGGGTCCCCGTGAACGTCATCGCGGGGTGCAGCGCGAGTGGCACGATCTCGCTGTCGAGGGCGGTCTCGAAGACGCCGATGCCGTGCGCGCCGGAGGTGTGGACGACGAGCTGACCCGGCGTGAAGGTGCCCGTGGCGCTCAGCCCGGCGACGAGGTCGGCCAGCGCGTCGTCGGGCACGGCGAGCACGACGAGGTGCGCCCCGGCGACGACGTCGGGGATCGGCTTGACCGGCACCCCCGGCAGCATCCGCTCGGCTCTCTCGAGGCTCGCCTCGCTGACGGCAGAGACGCCGGTGACGTGGTGCCCGGCTCGCACGAGGGCCGCGCCGAGCACGGCGCCGACGCGGCCGGCGCCGACGATGCCGACGTCGAAGCGGGCGGGACGCTCGTGGGGGTCGCCGGTGGGGCTGCTCACCCGCGCACGGTATCGCCTACAGTCGAGCGCCGTGGATGCCCTTCCCTGGCGCGAGGCGTGGCACGCGGCGCTCTACGCGCCCGGACGCGGGTTCTACGTGTCCGGCGGCGGGCCCGCCGAGCACTTCACGACCGCGACGCACGGGCCGCCGGGGGCGGCGCTCGCGCGAGCGCTGCTAGCCCTCCCGG
>JAEXXY010000401.1 GCA_023451855.1 Actinomycetes bacterium | reverse complement strand
CGTCTACGTGCTCGGCACGGCGTCGGCACTGCGGCTGCTCGAGCGAGGGAGCGCCGGCTGGTGGTGCGCCGCCGTCGCCTTCGCCTCGGTCGTGGCGCTGCTCGTCGTCAACGGGCTGCACGCGCTGTGGGCCCTCGGGGTCGTCGGGCTGTCGCTGGCCTACCAGGCGCGCCGACGTCGTCGGGTGGCCTGACCGCCCACCGTCCTCGGCTGGCGCCCGCCCCCGGACCGGCCCCTAGACTCCTCCGCCGTGACGACGCCAACCGCGCAGCGGTTCAACCGGTGGTTCTTCGACGCGGAGCCGCAGCCCGACCCGGGCGGCTACTACGAGCGCGAGGCCCAGGCCACCGCCCAGCACCACGTGCAGCCGTGGTGGCGCGTCATGTGCCTGACCGGCGTCGACTACTTCTCGACGCTCGGCTACCAGCCCGGCATCGCGGCCCTGGCCGCCGGGGCGCTGTCGCCGATCGCGACGCTCGTGCTCGTACTCATCACCCTGTTCGCGGCGCTGCCGATGTACCGACGCGTCGCCGCTGAGAGCCCGCACGGCGACGGCAGCCTGTCGATGCTCGAGCGGCTCCTGTCGTACTGGCCGAGCAAGATCCTCGTGCTGGCCCTCATCGGCTTCGTCGCCACCGGGTTCGTCATCACCATCACCCTGTCGGCAGCCGATGCGAGCGCCCACCTCATCGAGAACCCGTACCTGCGCTCCACGCTCAGCGGGCACCAGGTCGGCGTCACCCTGACGCTGCTCGTGCTGCTCGCCGCGATCTTCCTCAAGGGGTTCAAGGAGGCCATCGGCCTGGCCGTCGTGCTCGTCGTGGCCTACCTCGGCCTCAGCCTCGTCGTCGTCGTGCGCGGGTTCATCGCGATCGGCGACCACCCGACGGCCTTCGGCGACTGGATCGATGCCATGACCTCGGCCCACTCGGTGCCGTTCGGGATCATCGGCGCGGCCCTGCTCGTCTTCCCGGCGCTCGCGCTGGGGCTCTCCGGCTTCGAGACCGGCGTCGTCGTCATGCCGCTCGTCAAGGGCGATCCCGACGACACCCCGGCCAACCCGGCCGGCCGGATCCGCAACGCCAAGAAGCTGCTGACGACCGCCGCCCTCGTCATGAGCGTCATGCTCATCGGGTCCTCGCTCGTCACGACGCTGCTCATCCCGCACGCCGCGTTCGAGCCGGGCGGCCCGGCCAACGGGCGCGCCCTCGCCTACCTGGCCCACGACCTGCTCGGCGAAGGCTTCGGCACCGTCTACGACGCGTCGACGATCGGCATCCTCTGGTTCGCCGGCGCGTCGGCCATGGCGGGCCTGCTCAACATCGTGCCCCGCTACCTGCCGCGCTACGGCATGGCGCCGGACTGGGCCCGCTCGACGCGTCCGCTCGTGCTCGTCCTGTCGTTCATCGCCGCCGTCGTCACGCTCGCCTTCAAGGCCAACGTCGACGAGCAGGCCGGCGCGTACGCGACCGGTGTCCTCGCGCTCATGACCTCGGCCGCCGTGGCGGTGTTCCTCACCGAGCTGCGGCGCCGGCACCGCGGCACGGCGGCCTTCTTCGGGGTCGTCAGCGCGATCTTCCTCTACACGATCACCATCACCGTGGTGGAGCGCCCCGAGGGCCTGCTCATCGCGTTGCTGTTCATCGCCCTCATCGTCGTCATCAGCGTGTGGTCGCGGATCGTCCGGTCGACCGAGCTGCGCGTGCAGCGCGTCGTCTACGACGAGAGCGCCGAGGCGATCCTCGACGACGCGGCGCTCGGGCCGCAGCCACTGCGCTTCATCGCGAACAAGATCGACGCCGGTGACCGCGACGAGTACCGCGCGAAGTCGCTCGAGGTGCGGATGCACAACCACCTCAACGCCCGGCAGGGCGCGATCTTCCTCGAGGTCGAGATCAGCGACGCGAGCGACTTCGCGACGACGGTGCACGTCGGCTCCGCGGTGGTCGGCGGCCACTACATCCTGCGCGCGACCGGCCCGTCGGTGCCGAACGTCCTGGCCGCCGTGCTCCTCGACGTCCGTGACCGGGTCAGCAAGCCGCCGCACATCTACTTCGAGTGGAGCGAGAAGGCGCCGGGGCAGAACGTGCTGCGCTTCCTGCTCGCCGGCGAGGGCGACATCCCGCCGCTGACCCACGAGATCATCCGGCGCGCCGAGCCCGACGCCGCGCGTCGCCCCCAGGTGCACGTCGGCGGCTGACCGCGCGACGCCGCGGTATCAGGCGCGGTTGGCCCACGCGTCGGGCGTCGTGCGGAAGACCCGCGACGGCTCCTCGTACCACTTCGTCATCTCGCCGAGGTCATCGAGACCGAGCCGGCGACAGACCGCCTGGGAGCGGTCGTTGGTCAGGTGGGTGATGGCGTAGACGTCGGGCAGGCCCGCGTCGAAACCGTGCTGGATGACGGCCGTGGCGGCCTCGGTGGCGTAGCCGTGGCCCCACGAGTCGGGGTGCAGGTGCCAGCCGACCTCGACCTCGCCGTCCTCGGCGTCCGGCAGCGTCAGCAGCAGGACCGAGCCGGCCACGACGCCGGTCTCGCGCACCTCGACGGCCCAGAACCCGAGGGGCGGGTTCTCGCTGCGCACCCGGTAGCGGTCGATGCGCTGGTGCGCCTCGTCGAGGTCCTTCATGAGCACCGGCTCGCCGTCGCCGAGCCACTGCACCACCTCGATCCGGCTGAGGATGTCGAGGAGGCGGTCGGCCTCGTCGTGCGACCACGGACGGATGACGAGGCGAGGGGTCTCGAGCTGCATGGCGCCACGATCACACCCGCCACCCCCGACGTCCACGCATTTGTGCGTCGCCACGCCCGCCCGCTCCCTCCGGCGCGAACCCGCCCGCTGGTCCACCGTGATCCCTATGCGTTGCTCCACCACACGAGCCAGCCGAAAGCCCAGCGACAGCACACCGACAGCCCACCACCGACCACGCGTCCGCACCGACCGGCTGGCTCACCTGGTGGAGCAATGCAGAGGCTCCGGAGAAGTGCCGCCTCCCAGACACCCTCTTCCTCGCTCCCTCTGCGTTGCTCCACGACACGAGCCAGCAGGCGTCCCGCGGACCGCCCCTCGTCCGCCCCTCGTCCGCCCCTCGTCCGCCCGGACAGGCTGGCTCTCCTGGTGGAGCAATGCAGAGCGCCTGACGAGCAACCCCGGGGCCGAGGGGCCGCTGTCCACATCCCCCGGGGCCGGGGGCCGGTGGTCCACACGCGGACCGCAGCGGCTGGTGACAGGCGCCCCAGCACCGCACCGTCGGTGGATGAGCTCCAGCGCGCCACGCCCCGTCGACCTCGGCGCCGAGGCGTTCGGCGACGCGCTGCGCCACGTGCGCCGCGTCCACCGGGTGAGCCAGCGCGGGCTCGCCACCTGGCTCGGCGTGCCGCGGGCCCGGATCGGTCGGATCGAGGCCGGTGACCTGTCGATCAGCCTGCACGAGGCCATCGGCCTGTTCCGGGTCCTCGGCTTCCGCATCGTCCCCTCGCACGACTTCCCGTGCCGGCCGCGGCCCGACACCGACGTCGTCCACGCCTTCGACGTGACCCCGGACCGCTGTTCGGAGTGGTTCCTCGACGGCGCGGTCACCTACCGCGACGACGCCGACCGGGCGTTCCCGGCGCATGGGGTCATCGACCCACGCGGAGTCCCCGACCACTGGGGCGTGCGCTACGGCTGGGGCAACACCGACGGCCGGATGCCGTGGATCCACCATCGACGCGGCCCGCGCGCTCCGGAGGTCCCGTGGGGCCGGACAGGGCAGGATGGCGGCATGTCAGCGACGACCCCGCCCTCGACCGGCGGGCCAGACGGTACCGATGCGCCCGACCAGCCTGCCGCGACCCCGCTGCCCCTGCCCTCCTCGACGCCGCAGATCCGCGCCGCCGTCGAGGAGTACGCGGCGCGCCGGCCGGCCCTCGAGATCGCGACGCACCGCTTCATCGACCTCGTCCGCGACCTGCTCGACGACGCCGGCATCAACTACCTCAGCGTCAGCGGCCGCACCAAGTCCGTCGAGTCGTTCGCCGCCAAGGCCGAGCGCCGACGCGACGGGGTGCTCACGCACCCCGACCCCCTCGAGGACATCACCGACGTCGTCGGCGTCCGCGTCATCACCTACGTGCCCGACGACGTCACCGCCGTGGCCGAGCTGCTCGCGGAGGAGCTCGCGGTCCTCGACGACCGTGACCTCGGCAAGGAGACGGCCCGCTCCGGCCGGTTCGGCTACGCCAGCCGCCACCTGCTCGTCGGCATCGACGCGAGCCGCAGCGTGCCCCGGGCCTACGAGTCGCTGGGGCGCCAGAACGCGTCGGTGCAGGTGCGCACCGTGCTGCAGCACGCGTGGGCCGAGTTCGAGCACGACATCCGCTACAAGGGCAGCGTCCCCGAGGAGCACGCGAGCGACCTCGACCGGCGCTTCACCCTCGCCGCCGGACTCATCGAGCTCGCCGACCGCGAGTTCTCCGCGATCCGCGGGCGCCTGCAGAAGGTGCTGCCGGCGCGTCCGGCCGACACCGGCGAGCGCCCGGCACCCGGCATCGCCGCGCAGGACCTCGCCAAGTTCCTCGCGCACCGGTACACCGACGCGGGCTGGTCCCGCGCCGACCACTACACGTGGATCTCCGGCCTGCTGCTCGAGCTCGGTGTCACGACGGTCGACCGGCTCATCGAGGTGCTCGGGCCCGACGACGGCGCCGACCTCACCGAACGGATGGGATACAAGTACCCGCCCGGCGCGGTCCGGCGCCTCGACGACGCACTCCTGCGACGGTTCGGCGAGGCCTACCTCGCCCTCGACGGCAACGCGCACCGCCGCGACTCCCTCGCCGCGCGCCTCGACAAGCTGCGGGCCTGAGCCCTTGGAAAGTTCTTCGCCGGACGTGTCGATTCCGCGAAGGCGAGTTCGTCAGGATGATGTGACGAGAGGCGTCACGCACCCACGAACGAGGAGCCGATCATGACCGACACGTACGCCTACATCATCCACGAGGGCGACTGGAACTCCGACGCCTTCCTCGCGGGCGCCCCCGGCGCGAGCGCCCCCGCCGGCAAGGACCCGTCCGCAGCCGGCGGCACGCCCGGGATGGGCGGCACCGCCGTCGCCACCGCCGAGGCCCCGACCGACCTCGAGTCCTCCTTCCCCGAGCACCGGGCCTTCCAGGAGGCCGTCGCCCGGATGGGCGCCCGCATCGTCGGCGGCGCCGCGCTGCAGAACGCCCGCCACGGCGGCACCGTCAAGCCCGGCGCGGGCGACCGGAAGGTCGAGGACGCCGTCTACACCGACGGGCCGTTCACCGACACCGCCGAGGTCATCACCGGCTTCTACCTCGTCGAGACCGACGACGAGGACACCGCGCGGCGGATCGCGGCGCTCGTCCCCTCGGGCGGGCACGTCGAGTGGCGCAAGGTCTTCCCGACGGGGATGTGAGTGCCCCTCGCGCCGGGTGAGTTCGAGGAGGCGTGGCCGCGCATCGTGCGCGTCCTCGCCTCCTTCACCGGCAGCCTCGACGACGCGGAGGAGTACGCCGCCGAGGCCGTCGCGCGGGCTGCGGACCACGAGCGTCGCACCGGCAGGCCCATCGACTCGTGGGCGGCCTGGTGCACGACCGTCGCCAAACGAGCCTGGCTCGACGACACGCGTCGCCGCGCCACGCTCGACCGGCTCGCCCCCCAGCTCGCCCGGCCCGAGGCGGACCCCACCGCCGACCCCACCGCCGACCACGCCACCGACCACACGGCCATGGACGCCGACGACCTGGCCCGCGAGGGCCTCGACGACCGCCTCGCGCTGCTCTACGTCGCGTGCGACGAGGCGCTCTCCCCGGCGTCGCGGATGGTCCTCGCGCTGCGGGTCGTCTGCGGCCTCACCGTCCCGGAGATCGCCGGCCACCTCGGGGTGCAGGACGCCGCGGCCGCGGCCCGGCTCACCCGCGCCAAGAAGGCGCTGACCGACGCCCGCGGCACCTTCCACGTGCCCGACGCCGCCGAGCGCAACCGGCGCCTGCCGGTCGTCCTCGCCTGCGTGTCCGGGATGTTCACCGTCGCCCACCGCACCGTGCTCGACCCGGCCGACGCCCTCGCCGACACCGGCCGCCAGGCGCTGTCCATCGCCGACGCGCTCGTCGCCGAGC
>JAEXXY010000373.1 GCA_023451855.1 Actinomycetes bacterium | reverse complement strand
GCGTCGGACAGCACGTCCGGTGACCGCACGCAGCCTGCCGAGAGCGGCGACACGTCGCGCGAGCGTCGTGACGAGCGCACCCGGTCCCAGCGCGGCGACCAGCAGGGCCGCGACGAGCAGCGCGGCGACCAGCAGGGCCGCGACGAGCGGGCCGACCAGGCCGTCCGCGAGGCGCGCGAGGGCCGTCAGGGCGAGCGCCAGAACGACCGCCAGAGCGATCGGCAGAGCGACCGGCAGGGCGAGCGCCAGAACCAGGGCGCCCACACCCGGGGCCAGCAGGGCCAGGGTCGCGACCAGAACCAGGGCCAGAACCGTGCTCAGGGTGGTCAGGACCGCGACCAGAACCGTGCTCAGGGTGGTCAGGGCGGCCAGAACCGAGACCAGAACCGTGGCCAGCAGGACCGGCTGGACGACGACGAGCGGGGCGGCCGCCGCAGCCGCAACCGCCAGCGCAACCGTGACCGCAAGCGCGGCCGCGGCACCGATGGCGGCGGCGACTGGGCCGACACCGACCTGCAGGTCGGCGACGACGACGTCCTCGTGCCCGTGGCCGGCATCCTCGACGTCCTCGACAACTACGCGTTCGTCCGCACGTCCGGCTACCTCGCCGGCCCGAACGACGTCTACGTGCCGCTCGGCCTGGTCAAGAAGCACGGCCTGCGCAAGGGCGACGCCGTCACCGGCGCCGTCAAGGCGCTGCGCGACGGGGAGCAGCCCCAGGGCAACGTCGGCCGGCAGAAGTACAACGCGCTCGTGCGTCTGGACAGCGTCAACGGCACCAGCCCCGACGACGCCGCCAAGCGCGTCGAGTTCGGCAAGCTGACGCCGCTCTACCCGCAGCAGCGTCTGCGGCTCGAGACCGAGCCGGGCAACCTGACGACGCGGGTCATCGACCTCGTCGCGCCGATCGGCAAGGGCCAGCGTGGCCTCATCGTCGCGCCTGCCAAGGCCGGCAAGACGATGGTCATGCAGTCCCTCGCCAACGCCATCACGACGAACAACCCGGAGTGCCACCTCATGGTCGTCCTCGTCGACGAGCGTCCGGAGGAGGTCACCGACACGCAGCGCGCCGTCAAGGGCGAGGTCATCGCCTCGACCTTCGACCGGCCGGCCGAGGACCACACGACGGTCGCCGAGCTCGCCATCGAGCGGGCCAAGCGCCTCGTCGAGCTCGGCCACGACGTCGTCGTGCTCCTCGACTCGATCACCAAGCTCGGCCGTGCCTACAACCTCGCCGCCCCGGCGAGCGGGCGCATCCTGTCCGGTGGCGTCGACTCGGCAGCGCTCTACCCGCCGAAGAAGTTCTTCGGCGCCGCGCGCAACATCGAGAACGGCGGCTCGCTGACGATCCTCGCCACGGCGCTCGTCGAGACGGGCTCGAAGATGGACGAGGTCATCTTCGAGGAGTTCAAGGGCACCGGGAACATGGAGCTCAAGCTCGACCGGCAGCTGGCCAACCGCCGCATCTTCCCCGCCGTCGACATCAACGCGTCGGGCACTCGTCGCGAGGAGATCCTCCTCGCGACCGAGGAGCTGAAGATCATGTGGAAGCTGCGCCGGGTCCTCGGCGGCCTCGACGCGCAGCAGGCCATCGAGCTGCTCCTCGACCGGCTGCGCAAGACGAAGACGAACTACGAGTTCCTGACGCAGGTGCAGCAGACGAGCGGCAACCGCCTCGACGCCGACTGAGCGCGTCCGGCACCGGAGCGACACCGTCGCGTCGAAGGGGTGGGACCGCACGGCGCGGTCCCACCCCTTTCGCCGTCTCGTCTCTCGGCGTTTCAAGTCGGAACTGTCCGAAATGTTCGTAAACTGGAGCGACCCCCCAGCCCCACCGTGATGGAGTGCCATGACCGCGCCTGCCGGCGACCACGTCTCCGCCAGTGACGAACCGGACCAGCCGGTGCGCGTCCTCGTCGCCGACGACGACGCCGACATCCGAGACCTCGTCGAGTTCAAGCTGGCCCAGGCCGGCTACATCGTCGAGGCGGTCCCGGACGGCGCGTCGGCGTGGGAGTCCTTCGAGGCCCACCCGCCCCAGCTGGTCGTCCTCGACGTCATGATGCCGGGACTGTCGGGCATCGACGTGCTCCGCAAGATCCGCGAGAGCGAGCACCCCGGCGTCCCGGTCCTGCTGCTCAGTGCCAAGTCGCGCGACTCCGACGTCGACACCGGCTTCGCCGTCGGCGCCGACGACTACGTCATCAAGCCGTTCAGCCCGCGCGAGCTGCTGCACCGCGTCAACGGCATGCTCGCCCGGGCCCGCTGAGGACAGGGCCCGTGCTGACCTTCAGTGCGCAGCTGCTCGTCGGCGCCACGATCGCGGTCCTCGGCACCTGCCTCGTCCTCGTCCTCGTCGTCATCGCCGTCCGGATGCGACGGCAGGGCCGGCAGAAGCGCGACGAGATGCTGCTGGCACCGCTGCGCGGACCCCTCATCACGGTCGCCTCGGGCGAGGACGACGACGGCGTCGCCACCGAGCAGCTGACGTGGGCCACCGGCGTCACCCGTGACGTCCTCGACACCGCGATCGTCGCCATGCTGACCAAGATCCGCGGCCTGCCGGCCGAGCAGCTCGTCGGGGTGCTGACGGCCCACGGTGCCGTCGACCACGCCAAGGCCGACCTGCACCACCGCTCACTCGTCCGGCGCGCCAAGGCGGCCCAGATGCTCGGTCTCGCGGGCGGTCCCGACGCGGTGCCGCTGCTCGTGGAGGCACTCGGCGACAGCACGGTCCAGGTGCGCAACAGCGCGGCCTGGGGGCTCGGGCTCATCGGCGACGCGTCGGCCGCCGGGGCGGTCCTCACCGCCACGGGCGGCGAGCAGGGCGGCATCCCTGCGAGCACGTCCGCCGAGACGCTCCAGTCGATGGGCGTCGGCATCTCGGGCGTCCTCGCCACCGCCTTCGACCACGGGGACGCCCGCACCCGCATGGTGGCCGCGCACGTCACGGGCGACCGCAGCTTCACCCGGGGCCTGCCCGCGCTGCGCCGCCTCCTCGCCGACGACCCCGACCTCACCGTCCGCGAGACGTGCGCGACGGCGATCGGCCGCCTCGGCCGCGAGGAGGACGTCACGGTGCTGGCGCGCCACGTCGTCGCCGACGAGCCGCTCAGCCTGCGCCGCGCGTGCGCCGCTGCCCTCGGCGAGCTCGGTGAGGGCAGCGCCGTCCCGGTGCTAGCGACGTTGCTCGACGACGCCGACCCACGACTGGCCGAGATCGCCGCGTCCGCCCTGCTCGGCCT
>JAEXXY010000367.1 GCA_023451855.1 Actinomycetes bacterium | reverse complement strand
GTGCACCTCCGGGTAGGCCGCCGGCGCGGCGGCGGAGTGCTCACGCACGAAGTCGGTCTCGAGCGAGCGGGCCAGACGCCCGGAGAACGCGCGCGTCACGCGCGTCGTCGTGAAGGCGGGGTCGGCGAGGGCCCGACGGTAGGCCAGCCCGGTGCCCGCCTCCGGCGTCAGCAGCAGCGCCGTGCCCACCTGCACGGCCGACGCACCGGCCGCGAGGAGTGCGGCGACCCGGTCGGTGTCGACGATCCCCCCGGCTGCGACCACGGGCACGTCGGCGAGGCGGGCCACCTCGGACACGACGTCGACGAGATCGGCCTCGTCGGGCACGGCCTGCGGGTCGAGCGTGCCCCGGTGGCCGCCGCCCTCGTGCCCCTGCAGGACGAGGCCGTCGACGCCGGTCTCGAGCGCGGCACGCGCCTCCTCCGCGTCGGTGACGGTCGCGACCGTGAGCGAGCCCGACCTGCGCAGCGCACCGAGCACCGCCGCCTCGGGCAGCCCGAACGTGAACGACACGACCGGCACCCGCTCGCGCACGAGGAGGTCGACCTTGCGCTCCCAGTCGTCGGTGTCACCCGCCTCCGGCACCGGCAGGTCGACGCCGAGACGCTCGGCGTCCGGCAGCAGCCGCTCGCGGTAGGCCATCACGGCGGCGGCCCGCGCCGTCGCGTCGAGGCCCTGCCGCGCGGGACGGGCGTTGGCCGACTCCGGCACGAAGAGGTTGACGCCGAAGGGCCGGTCGGTCGCGTCCCAGACGTCGGCGAGCTGGCGCGCGAGCTGGTCGACACCGAGGTACCCGCCGGCGAGGAAGCCGAGCCCGCCGGCGTCACTGACCGCTGCCGCGAGGTCGGGCGTCGAGGGACCGCCGGCCATCGGAGCGCCGACGACGGGGACCTCGAAGAGTGCCAGCAGCGGTGAGTCGGCCATGCACCGACGCTACCGCCGGGGCCCGGCGGCGTCACCGCCGGCCGACGTCAGCCGACGTCAGCGGGGACGGACCACGCGCCCCTCGTCCCACACCGGCTCGTCCGACTCGTACACCCGGCCGTCCTGGCCGAAGACGAGGTAACGGTCGAACCCACGAGCGAACCACCGGTCGTGCGTCACCGCGACGACGGTCCCGTCGAACCGGTCGAGCCCCTCCTCGAGGGCCTCGGCGGACTGCAGGTCGAGGTTGTCGGTGGGCTCGTCGAGCAGCAGCAGCGTCGCCCCCGACAGCTCGAGCAGCAGGATCTGGAACCGCGCCTGCTGGCCACCGGAGAGCGACTCGAACCGCTGCTCTCCGCTGCGGGCCAGGTTGTACCGGTCGAGCGCACGGGCGGCCTCCTCGCGGGGCTTGCCGGCGCGGTGCTCGTCGCCGCGGTGCAGGATCTCGAGCAGCGTGCGGCCCACGAGCGTCGGGTGCTGGTGGGTCTGGGCGAACCACCCGGGACGCACCCGCGACCCGAGCCGCACGACGCCCTCGTGGGCGACCGGATCGGGGCGGATGTCCCCGACCGGCTGGTGCTCGCGTTCGGGGTCGGTGCCGCCTGAGGCGAGCAGCCGCAGGAAGTGCGACTTGCCCGAGCCGTTGCTGCCGAGGATGGCCACCCGCTCGCCGTACCAGACCTCGAGGTCGAACGGCTTCATCAGGCCGGTCAGCTCGAGGCCCTCGGCGACGACGGCCCGCTTGGCCGTGCGGCCGCCCGTGAGGCGCATCTTCACGTGCTGGGTCATCGGCGTCGCCTCGGGCGGGCCGGCCTCCTCGAACTTGGCCAGGCGCGTCTGTGCCGCCTGGTAGCGCGAGGCGAGACCGTCGTTGTAGGCGGCCTTCGTCTTGTACATGAGCACGAGCGCCTTGAGCTTGGCGTGCTCCTCGTCCCAGCGCCGACGCAGCTCCTCGAGGCGCGCGTTGCGGTCCTCGCGCGCCTGCGCGTACGTCGAGAACCGGCCCGGGTGCACCCAGAGCGTCGCCCCGGCGGCCCCCGGCTCGAGCGTCGCGATGCGGGTCGCGACGCGGTCGAGCAGCTCGCGGTCGTGGCTGATGAACAGGACCGTCTTCGGCGAGGCCGTCAGCGCCTCCTCGAGCCAGCGCTTGCCGGGCACGTCGAGGTAGTTGTCCGGCTCGTCGAGCAGCAGCACCTCCTCGGGGCCGCGCAGCAGCGCCTCGAGGACCAGCCGCTTCTGCTCACCGCCGGAGAGGGTGTTGACCGCCCGCCACTGCGCCTTGTCGTAGGCGATGCCGAGCGCGGCCGTCGTGCACTGGTCCCAGAGCGTCTCCTGCTCGTAGCCGCCGGCCTCGCCCCACTCGACGAGCGCGTGGGCGTAGGCCATCTGGTCGTCCTCGGAGTCGCGCTCCATCATGAGCAGCTCGGTGCGGTCGATCTCCCGCGCCGCGATGCGGATCCGCTCGGGCGCCACCGACACGAGCAGGTCGCGCACCGTCGAGTCGTCGCGGACCGACCCGACGAACTGGCGCATGACACCCAGCCCGCCCGACCGCGTCACCGCGCCGTCGTGAGCGGCGAGGTCTCCGGCGATGATGCGTGTCAGCGTCGTCTTGCCGGCGCCGTTGGGGCCGACGAGCGCGACCTTGGCGCCCTCCCCCACCCGCAGCGAGACGTCGCCGAGCAGCGGCCTGCCGTCGGGCAGGCTGAAGGAGACCGAGTTGACGTCGACGTGACCCACGAGGGTCAAGCCTGACGCATCGGCCGGGGCCGCGTCACCCCGATATCCCCGGGTGGCCGCTCGAGCGGGGTCAGCCCCAGGACCACGCGTCGAGAACGGCCTCGTATGCCGCGAGCGCCGTCGGGTCGTGCGGGTCGTAGGTGAGGCGGATCGCGAAGGCCTTCTGGGTGTACACGACGATGTAGTAGACGTGTCGCACGTCCTCGGACTGGTCGACGACGACGCCCTGCGCCTGGTAGCCGGCCACCTGCCGCTCCGGGGCGGCCTTCGGCGTGAAGCCTTTCTGCTCGAACCCGGACCGGAGCTTGTCGACGACGCCGGACAGCTCGAGGGAACCCACCTCGAAGGGCTGCTCGACGGCGATGAAGCCGGGGATGTCGGTGTCCTGCGGCTGGACGAGCGTGTCGGGGCGGGGCGTGAGGTCGCGCTCGCCGGAGGCCCAGCCGGCGGGGATCGGGTAGCTGTAGTCCATGCCGCGGACGCGGTCGTCGGTGAGCGCGGCCTGCGGCAGGTTCGTCGGCAGCGGCTCGATGAGGTGTCCGCCGCTGTCGGTGGTCGGCGCCTTCGAGGTGGGCAGGAGGACCGTGCCGGTGTCGGCGGGCTTGGGTGGCGCCGGCGCCGGCGCCGGGTCGGCGGAGCAGCCGGCGAGGAGCGCGGGGCCGAGGACGAGGGCGAGCGCGGGCAGGGCGGGTCCGAGTCGGTTCACGAGGGCTCGTCCGAAGTGGTGTCGGTGTCGTCGGGCGGTCGTCAGGACCACGACCAGGACGAGAGGATCTCGTCGAGCTCGGTCAGGGCGTGGTCGGCGTCCTCCTGCGACGAGGACAGGGTGAGCAGGAACACCCGGCCTCGGTGGACGAGTCCGTAGGACCGGGCGGCGACCTTGATCCCCTGCTGCTCGAAGGTCGAGGTGAAGCCGGTGGCGGTCGCGCCGGCGACCTGCTGGTCGGGGGCTGCGGACACGGTGCGGCCGGCAGCCTGCAGCTGCGTGCGGCCCTGGTCGAGCTCGTCGCGCAGGGTCTGGTCGTCACCGGGACTGCTCAGCACGACGAGGTTGTTGGCGAAGCTGCCGACCTTCTTCGAGGACAGCAGCACGAGGTCGATGTCCTTGACACCTTTGGCGCGGTCGGTGGCCTCGGCCCAGCCCTCCGGCGGCACGACCGTGAAGCTCGCGGACCGGCCCGGTACGGCGTCGCCGGCCGCGGCGGTCCCGGTGCCCGCCGAGGTCGTGCCCGACCCGCTCGCCGGGGTCGTGCCGGCCGTGGGGGTGGCTTCGGCCGAGGAACCTCCGGACGCACCGCCCGTGGTGCCGGCGTCCTTGGAGCAGCCGCCGAGGACGAGCACACACGTCACGGCGAGGGTCGCCGCGAGGCGGGAGGGGCGCGCGATCATGCCGAAGATCCAACCACAGCGCCCGTGGGAACGCCCTGTGAGCGCCGGTGGGCGGGACGCCCTGACGCCGCGCGCGCCGAACGCCTCGCCCCGGCCATGGGGCTTTCCTTGCGTCTACCCGAGTGGCTGCCCGTCGTGCTCACCGAGGGCCTCGCGGCGGGCGCGCGCCTGCCGGGCTCTCGCCGCCAGGTCCGCGTCGTCGGGGTAGCGCACCTGCTCGAGGCTCAGGCCGTGCGGCGGCATGACGTGCACCTCGCCGGCCCGCCCCCCGCGCGAGACGAGGCCGGCGGGCCACTCGACCGGGCGCCGCCCCTCGCCGACGGGTACCACGGCGCCGACGAGGGAGCGGACCATGGAGTGGCAGAACGCGTCGGCCCGCACCGTGGCCGCGAGCACGCCGTCCTCGAGGCGCCGCCACGAGAACTCGAGGAGGGTGCGCACCGTGGTGGCCCCCTCGCGCTGCTTGCAGAACGCGGCGAAGTCGCGCAGGCCGACGAGGCCGCGCGAGGCAGCGTCCATCGCCTCCACGTCGAGCGGCTTGCGCCACGCGACGGTGTCGAG